>JAQTVS010000082.1 GCA_028706735.1 Thiomonas sp. | reverse complement strand
GATGGTGCGCTTGAGCTTGGCTTGGTCGATGACCTTGGAGCCGTCGGCGGCGTCTTTCAGATGCGCGGCCAGATTGACTGAGCCGAGGTTGCACACCGCGATTTCGCTCTCGTTGGTGTTGAGGGTGATCTCGGTGCAGAGGTTGCTCGAATGCACCACACCGACGTGTTGCTGCGGGCTGCGCACGTTGCAGGCATCCTTGAAGGTGATCCAGGGATGGCCGGTTTCGAACAGCATGGACAGCATCTTGCGCCACAGTTGCACTGCAGGCAGGGTCTTGAACAGCTTGATTTCGCCCAGCGCGGCCTTTTGTTCGTAGCGGGTATAGGCCTGCTCGAAGTCCTTGCCGAACTTGTCGTGCAGATCCAGCACGTCGGCCGGGCTGAACAGCGTCCAGTCGCCCCCTTCCATCACCCGCTTCATGAACAGATCGGGCACCCAGTTGGCGGTGTTCATGTCGTGCGTGCGGCGGCGATCGTCGCCGGTGTTCTTGCGCAGTTCCAGGAATTCTTCGATGTCGAGGTGCCAGGTTTCGAGATAGGCGCAGACCGCGCCCTTGCGCTTGCCGCCCTGGTTCACCGCCACCGCAGTGTCGTTGACCACTTTGAGGAAGGGCACGACGCCCTGGCTCTTGCCGTTGGTGCCCTTGATGTGGCTGCCCAGGGCGCGCACGCGTGTCCAGTCGTTGCCCAGGCCGCCAGCGAACTTGGACAGCAGCGCGTTTTCCTTGATGGCTTCGTAGATGCCGTCCAGGTCGTCGGCCACGGTGGTGAGGTAGCAGCTGGAGAGTTGCGAGCGCCGCGTGCCGGCGTTGAACAAGGTCGGCGTGCTCGACATGAAGTCGAAGCTGGAGAGCAATTCGTAAAACGCGATGGCACTGGTCTCGCGATCGACTTCATTGAGCGACAGCCCCATGGCGACGCGCATGAAAAAAGCCTGCGGCAGCTCGATGCGGCGGCCGTCCTTGTTCACGCGGGTATCGGCGCGGTTGGCGAGGAAGTAGCGGTCGTACAGGGTTTGCAGGCCGAGGTAGTCGAACTGCAGATCGCGCTCGGCCTTGAGGGCCGCGCCCAGGCGGGCGAGGTCGAACTGGCCTAGCCGCTCGTCTAGCAGCTCCAGCTCGACGCCTTCCTTGATGCAGCGCGGAAAGTACTCGGCGTAGCGCTGCGTCATCCCCTCTTGTGGAATGTCTTCGTTCAGCGTCTCGCGGCGCATGGTGTGCAGCAGCAGGCGCGCGGTGACCTTGGAGTAATCCGGGTCGCGCTCGATCAGGGTGCGCGCGGCCAGAATGGACGCCTTGTACACCTCCAGCATCGGCACGCCGTCATACAGATTGCGCAGGGTTTCGGACACGATGGGATCGGCCTTCACGTCCGGACTGAGATGGGCGCAGGCCGATTCGATCAGGCGCACCAGCGCGGCCTGATCCAGTGGCTTGCGCACGCTGCCATCCAGGACATGCAGCACCGGCGCCGCCGTTTGCGCGGCGACATCCGCCTTCTGTTTGGCGCGCTCCTGGGTGCGGCGTTCGCGGTACAGGACGTAGGCGCGCGCCACTTCGTGCTGGCCGGTGCGCATGAGCGACAGCTCGACCTGGTCCTGAATGTCTTCGATGTGGAAGGTGCCGCCGCTGGGACGGCTGCGCAGCAGCGCGCGCACCACGTTCTCGGTCAGCGCGTTGACCGTGTCGCGCATGCTGGTCGAGACTGCGCCTTGCCCGCCCTGCACCGCCAGAAAGGCCTTGGTCATCGCCACGGCGATCTTGCCCGGCTCGAAGCCCACAACCGCGCCGTTGCGACGGATGATTTTGTAATCGGAAAAATCACCCAAGGCGGTCTGCTGCTGCGTATCCACGTCGAGATGCGATGGATGCGTGGACGCGGGAACTGGTGTGGTCGCGGCGGTGGGGTTGAGGGACATCGGAAACTCCTGGGACGGATGCGCTGCGCCGCAAACCCGATATGCGCATGATGCGTCATGCGACCGGGTTCAAGGACAACGCGGAATGATCGGGCAGGCTGAGAAAAACTCCGCTGCGGATTGGGGCGTCTGGCAGGGCGCCAGACACTTGCACGCTTGCGTGCGCACATGCGCCAGAAGAGGGTTCTCAAACCGTTAAGACACTATATCTAGGGTCGATTTGAATTTCAACCACTATTTGTAGTGTCGAACAAATTGACAGTCAGCCCACAGCTTATGCACAGAATCATGCACAAGGGTCGACGAAGCAGCGCGTCAGAAACGCTGGAACGGAAAGGCGCTTGCGGGCAGGGCGAGACCGTTTTTGAGCTGCGTCCAGTCGAAGCCGATGCCGGGATCGGTCTTGCGTCCCGGGGCGATGTCTTGATGGCCCGCCACGGCGCGCAGGGGATAGCGCGCCAGCAGTTCGGAACCGAGCGCAATGAGGGTGTCGTATTGCGGCGGCGCAAACGGCGTGTCGTCGCTGCCTTCGAGTTCGATGCCGATGCTGAAGTCGTTGCACCGCTCGCGCCCGAAAAAATGCGAGGCTCCGGCATGCCAGGCACGTTGCGCGCAGGACACATACTGGGTGAGCCCCCCGTCGCGCTGCACCACGAAATGCGCCGAGACTTTCAGACCATCAAGCGCGGCGAATGCGGGGTGTTCAGCCGGATCGAGCCGGTTGCAGAACAGCCGCTCAATCGCATCGCCGCCATACTGCCCGGGCGGCAGGGCAATGCAATGGATCACCAGCAGATCAATCGACATGCCTTCAGGCCGGGCATCCGCATTGGGCGACGGCACATGACGGGCATGCGGCATCCAGCCGTCGTCCGGCAGACCTCCAAATCGGGCCACGCTGGGTTTCATCAGACGGGCTCGTCCGGCGCATCCGCCGGATCACGGATCTCCAGCCGCTCCATGCGGTAGCGGATCTGGCGCAAGTTCAAACCGAGCAACTGCGCCGCCGCAGTGCGGTTGAAGCGAGTGCGACGCAGCGCTTCGCAAAGAATGCCGCGCTCGACCTGGTCGAGATAGGCGCCAAGATCAGGCGGCAGCGGCGTCTGCGCATGGAAGAGCGCCATCGGCGGCGGTTGCGGCAAAGCCGAAGCAACCTCTTGCACCTGCGCGGCCTGCGGCAACAAACTGCCCGTCTGTCGCGGCCCCAGGGCAGGCGAAGCAAGCAAGGCGTCAGACGGTGTCGCAACAGCCGGGGTTGGGGCAGCGTGCTCTGCGCTGCCGGGCAACGGAATGTCTTCGGGGGCCAGCAGATCCTGCACCGACAGCGCCGCTGCACGGTGCAGCAAATTGTCGAGTTCGCGCACATTGCCCGAGAAGCGGTGCTGTCGCAGGTGCTGCAGGGCCATCGGGCTGAGGCGCAGTCCGGGGCGGGCGTTGTCGCGGCGGATGTCCTCCAGCAAGGCCTCGACCAGCACGGGCAGATCGTCCAGGCGCTCGCGCAGGGGCGGAAGGGCCACGGCGATGACGTTGAGGCGATAGAACAAGTCTTGACGGAACTGGCCTTGCGCCACCATCTGTTCCAGATTGCGGTGCGTGGCGCTCACCAGCCGCACATCGACTGCGATTTCCGCCGTCTCGCCCACCGGGCGCACCCGCCGTTCCTGCACCGCGCGCAGGAGCTTGGCCTGCATCGCCAGCGGCAGCTCGCCAATCTCGTCGAGAAACAGTGTGCCACCCTGGGCCGCGGCGAAAAAACCGGCATGGTCAGCCATCGCCCCGGTGAATGCGCCTTTGCGATAGCCGAAGAATTCGGCCTCGAGCAATTGCTCGGGAATGGCGCTGCAGTTCACCGGAACGAAGGGCCCGGCCGCTCGTGCGCTGCACTCATGCACCGCGCGCGCGGCGAGTTCCTTGCCCGTGCCCGACTCTCCCTGAATCAACACCGGCGCCATGCTGCGCGCCACACGTTGCAGGGTCTGCTTGAGCGCGCGCATCACGGGCGACTCGCCCACCATGCGCAGCAAGGCGCTGCTGACCGGCGCCTGCGCCTCCTCCGCGGCGGTGGCGATGGCCGCATGCACTGTGCGGCGCAGCGCGGCCAGATCCACCGGCTTGCTCAAATAGTCAAACGCCCCGGCCTTGAGCGCCGCCACCGCGTTGCCCGCGCTGCCGTAGGCGGTGATGACTATGGACTTCTCGTGGCGGTCGGGCTGGCCTTCCAGCCAGCGCAACAGGTCGAGGCCTTCGCCATCGGGCAGGCGCATATCGGTCAGCATGAGGGCGTAACGCTGCCGCGACAGGTGATCGCGCGCCTGCGCCACACTCTCCGCCACGTCGATTTGCCAGCCCTCGCGCACCATGCTCAGGGTGTAGAGCTCGCGCAGATCCGGCTCGTCATCGACGATGAGGATATGCACATCTGCTGGATTCATGCCTCGGTGCCCGGTGCGGTCTGAATGACAAAGGAGCCGTGCGCTTGCGGCGTCCCTTCCCGCTCGATGCGGTAGAGCAGACGCGCGCCATTGCGCAGACAGAGTTCGTGGGAAATATACAGCCCCAAGCCCACACCGCGGCTGCTGGTGGTGCGGAAGGGCTCGAACAATTGTGCGCGCAGCTCGGCGTCCATCAGCGGGCCATCGTTTGCCACCTGAATTTCCCGCACCCGTTCCGCGCCTAGCTGGCGGACTTCAATGGAGCGCGGCAGATTGCTGGCATACC
Source organism: Thiomonas sp. (assembly GCA_028706735.1). GTDB lineage: Bacteria > Pseudomonadota > Gammaproteobacteria > Burkholderiales > Burkholderiaceae_C > Thiomonas. The sequence goes on along the minus strand of JAQTVS010000082.1, from coordinate 5,036 downwards.
GGCGCGCGTTGCTCAACAGGTTGACCAGCACGCGGCGCAGATGCAGGGCGTCAAAACGGATTTGCGCCGCGTCATCCTGGATGAACAGGCTGATGCGGCCGGCATCAGGCGCATCGAACTCGGCATGCAACTCGTGCAGCAGCGGTGCGCACCGCATCAGGCCGACTTCGCGCGGCGCGGTGCGGCCGAGTTCCAACACGTCTTCCACCGTGCGGTTGATGCGCTCGACGTTCTGCCCAATGAGGTGATGCAGCCGTTCGAGCTGCGCCGCATCGGTCGCAAACTCCTTGGCTAGTTGGTTGGCCTGCCCGATGGCGCCCAGCGGGTTGCGGATTTCATGGGCCACGCTGGCCACCAGCCGTCCCATGGCTGCCAGCTTTTCCTGCTGGATCCGGGCATCGATCTCGCGCAAGTCCTGCAGCACGATGAGGTAGCCGACCCCGCCCGGCAGGTTGTCCAAGGTGGACAGGCGCAGCAGCAACCTGCGGCCCATCGGGGTACGTACCTGCACCTCCATCGCATCCTCGCCGTCGATGGCCATACGCTCGATTTCCTTGCGCACGACGTCCGCCACCGGGAGATCTCGCAGTGCCTTGCGCCCCCCGAGCCAGCGCGCCGTGACCGCATCGCTCCAGGGCAGGTCGAGCAGTTGCTGCGCCGCCGGATTGAGCGCTTCCAGCACCATGTTCTGATCCACCACCATGACCCCGTCATGCTGCGCCTCAATCACCCGCTGGTTCAACGCCATCTGCCGCCGGGCAATCGATTCGCTGGCGCTGGCGCGCGCTTCCTGCCGAGCCAGCCGTTGCGACAACTGCCAGGTCAGCACTGCGACCGCAAAATACGCCGCGCCAACAAACGCCGCATTGAGCAGACGCGGCTCGGCCTCCGCAACACCAGCGAACAACGCAAACCCCGCGCTGCCCAGCAGAATCAGCGTCACCAACGCGGCGACAAACAAGGTCAGCGACAAGGTGCCATAAATGCCCGCGGCCAAGACAGGCAGGGCATAGATCAGGGAAAACTCGCGCGCCGGGTAGCCCGCAGTGAACTGCAAGGCGGTAAATGCCAGCAGATCCACCGCAATCACCATCAGCACCTGCCAAGCCAGTTTGTCGGTATGCCGGAAACTCCACCACAGACTCAAAACAGTCTGTGCCAGGTAGGCAAGCGCCACCCAGTATCCCGGCATGGCGAGCGCAGGATGTTCTGAATGGGGGGCGGCTTGCAGCAGGGGCAGCAACACCAGCCAGCCGAGCAGCATCAGGGCCATGAGCACACGTGCACCGGCCAGCACACGGAAGGTGCGCAGACGTTCGCGGCTCAAACGAGACGAGGGGACGAAGGCCAGGCCTGCAGGCGAGGTGGACGGCGCGAACATCGATCGCGCGAATGCGCTTTCAGCGGCTGGCGCCGCACCCGGATTACGACCCCAGACGGGCATGCTCTTCGCAGCAATACGGCTTGCCGTCACGCATGACACAGCGACTGGCGGGCGCGTGCACGCCACAGTGCGCACAGGGCAACATGGCCTCGGGCGCCTGGGGGGTCTTGCGCTGCGGCTTGGGCGGGGACACGCCCTTGGATTGCTGCGACTTTTTGATCAGCATCAGCCCGACGATCACCACGACAAACAGAACCAGATATTTCATCGGTGCAAAATCACCTGCAGCACAAAGCGCGAGCCGATGTACGTCAGCATCAACAGCACCGTGCCTGAAAACAGCCAGACCAGCGCCCGCGTGCCGCGCCAGCCCAGGAACACCCGCCCAACCATCAGAATGCCGAATAGCACCCAGGCGGCAATGCCGAACACGGCCTGGTGATTAAGCTCGAAAGGCTTGCCAAACAGCTCTTCGCTAAACGTCGCTGCGAAAATGAGGGAGGCCGTCAACAGCGCGAAGCCCACGCCCGCCAAGCGGTAGGTGAGTTTTTCCAGCGTGAGCAAAGGCAGGCTGCGCGACACGCCAGACACCGACCCTTTGCGGCGATGGAGCGAACGCTCCGCAGTCCATAACAAAATGCCATGCAGCGTGGCCGCGCCAAACAGGCCATAGGCCGCGATGCCCATGGCCCAGTGCAGCGCAAAGGTTTCCCCGGCGCCGTAAGGCGGAATGAAGGTGCCGGGAAACACCCAAGTCAGCAAAATAGAAATGGCCGCCAGCAAGCAGATCCAACTGCGCAAAGTCTGCAACGGGTAATACAAACTCTCCACCCAATAGACCGCAGCCACCAGCCAAAAGGTCACAGACAGGGCCTGGGCAAAACCGAAATGCGGCTGCAACTCGCCATGCAGCATCAGGGCAAAGGTCACCGTCTGCGCCGTCCACGCCAGCGCCATCACCCAGGTGGACCAGCGCTCCGAGCGCCGCATCGCCCCTGTCACCACGCCTTCCGCGTGGCCGAGCGCCAGAACAGGGCTGGGCCGCGACAACACGGCGGCCAGCATATACAGCGCAAAGGCGAGGCTATTCACTAAAATCGACATGATTCGAGTTTAACCGAGCCCTTTGCTGCCAAGATGTGTTTCCCGCAGCAAAGCCGGGCTGTCCGCAGGCGGTTTTCCGCGCCGCCCAGTCCGCCTGAACATCAGACCCCCTCCCCACCCCATGCTCAACAATCTCACCCAGCGCCTGTCCCGTGTGGTCAAGACCCTCAAGGGGGAAGCGCGCATCACCGAGTCGAATATCCAGGACATGTTGCGCGAGGTCCGGCTCGCCCTGCTCGAAGCCGACGTGGCCCTGCCCGTGGTGCGCGAATTCACCGCGCGGGTCAAAGAAAAGGCCCTGGGCCAGGACGTGGTGGGCTCGCTCACCCCAGGCCAGGCGCTGGTGGGCGTGGTGCAGCGAGAACTCGCCGATCTGATGGGCGGCGACGCCGTGCCGATCAACCTCGCCACACAGCCGCCAGCCATCGTGCTCATGGCCGGTCTGCAGGGCGCAGGCAAGACCACCACCACCGCCAAGCTCGCGCGGCTGCTGACCGAGCGTCAGAAGAAAAAAGTGCTCACCGTCTCGTGCGACGTCTATCGGCCCACGGCCATCGCGCAGTTGCAGACCGTGACGGAGCAGGCAGGGGCGGAGTTCTTTCCGTCCTCGCCCGAGGACAAACCACTGGACATCGCCCGCCGCGCTGTCGAGTTCGCCCGCAGCCACCACTTCGATGTGCTGCTCGTCGACACCGCCGGGCGGTTGTCTGTGGACGAAGCCATGATGCGCGAAATCAAGGAGCTGCACGCCGCGCTCAAACCCATCGAAACCCTGTTCGTGGTGGACGCCATGCAAGGCCAGGACGCTGTGAACACCGCGCGCGCCTTCCACGACACCCTGCCGCTGACCGGCATCGTGCTCACCAAACTCGACGGCGACGCCCGCGGCGGCGCGGCCCTGTCGGTGCGGCAGGTCACGGGGGCGCCGATCAAATTCGCCGGCGTGTCGGAAAAGATCGACGGGCTGGAGCCGTTCGACCCGCGCCGCATGGCCGACCGGATTCTGGGCATGGGCGACATCCTCGCCCTGGTGGAGCAGGCGCAGCGCCAGGTCGATGTCGATGCCGCGCAGCAACTCGCGGCCAAGGTGAAATCGGGCGCGCAGTTCGACCTCAACGACTTTCTGATGCAGTTGCAGCAGATGAACAAAATGGGCGGCCTGCAGGGCATGCTCGACAAACTGCCGGCCGACATGCAAGCCAAGGCCGGGCAGGCCGATATGAACCGCGCCGAACGCGACATGCGCCGCATGCAAGGCATCATCCACAGCATGACCCCGCAAGAGCGCCACAAGCCCGACGTCATCAAAGCCACGCGCAAGCGCCGCATCGCCGCAGGCGCAGGGGTGCAGGTGCAGGAAGTCAACCGCCTGCTCAAGCAATACGAGCAGATGCGCGACATGATGAAAAAAATGAAAGGCGGCAAGATGTTCAAGATGATGCAGCGTATGGGCGGCATGATGCCGCGCTGAATTGCGGCGTCACTGAACCTTCAATCAGAACCGCCCGCCACCAGCCAGCGCTGACGCGCGGCGAGCACCGCATCGGGATAGGCGGCTCGGCCGCGCGAGCCGTTGTAGCGGCCCAGGGCGTAGAACAGGCTGCCGTTTTCGATGTTGAGGTAGTGCCGCAAGATGACGCAGCCGTAACGCAGATTCACCTGCATGTGAAACAGGCCCGTGATGTCGCCATTGCCAATCTGCTTGGTCCAGAACGGCATGACCTGCATATAACCCATCGCTCCGGCAGACGAAATCGCATACTTCTTGAAGCCGCTTTCCACCTGAATCAAGCCCAGGATCAGCGCGGGTTCCAGCCCGGCGCGATGCGCTTCGTACCAGACAGTCTGCAGAAAATCGCGCCGCACCGAGAAGCCGGGAATGCGGTTTTGCAGCCGGGCCGACTCGGTCGCCAGCCACACCCAATATTGGGCGAAATGATTGGCGTCGCGAAAATGCGGCTGCGGCGGAGGCGCTTCGGCAATCTGCGCGGCGAGCGCGGTGCGCACCGCGTCGCTGAGCTGCTCTTCCTTTTGCGCTCCGGCCCAGGCAGGCGCAGAGGGCAGGCTCCAGCCCGCGCCGATCGCAGCTCCCGCTCCCGCCACCCGCAACAGCCACCGACGGCGAGACAGGTCACGCATGCCGCTGTGCTCTTGCGGGCTCAGCGCTGCAACCGGGCTTGCAACTGCGCGGAGGCTTCAGCCAGCGGCAACACCGTCGGCGCGGCATCTCGGCGGTGCTGATACTCCACCGTGCCTGCAGCAATGCCGCGGTCGGAAATCACCATGCGGTGCGGCACGCCGATCAACTCCCAATCGCCCAGCATCACGCCCGGACGCTCGCCCCGGTCGTCCAGCGCCACATCCACCCCCGCGGCCGTGAGTTCGGCGTAGAGCGCGTCTGCCGCCTGGCGCACCGCTTCGCTGCGGTCATAGCCGATGGGGCAGATCACGGCGGTGAAAGGCGCGATCGCGTCTGGCCAGACCATGCCCTTGGCGTCGTGATTTTGCTCGATGCAGGCGCCCAGAATGCGGGTGATGCCGATGCCGT
>JAQTVS010000423.1 GCA_028706735.1 Thiomonas sp. | reverse complement strand
AAGGAGGTCATGGGCGCGCGCATCAGTGGGCCTTGAAAGTCAGTCGGTGCGGCACAGGTTTGAACTCCCCGAGTCGGCTCCACCACGGCATGAGGAAAAAGAAACCGAAATACAGCAGCGTGCAGGTCAGCGCCACGGCATAGGCCACGGGCGAGGGCGGCTGGATGCCAAAGTAGCCCAGCACCACGAAGTTGATTGCAAAGACGGTGTAGACAGCGCGGTGCCAGGTCGGGCGGTAGCGAATGGATTTGACCGGCGATTTATCGAGCCAGGGCAGGAAGAAGAAGATCACGACCGCGCCCCCCATGCTGAGCACGCCCCAGAACTTGGCATCCACCGTGGCGAGCGCCCAGAACAGCAGGCCGCCGCCCACGGCAAACAACACGGCGCGGCCGGGTTTGCCGCGCAGCCGCCACAGCGCAAACAGTGTGGCCACGACCACGACGCCCATCCAGATATGCACCGTGTTGCTGGTGGTGGCGCGGAGGATGGAATAGAACGGCGTGAAATACCAGACTGGCGCGATGTGCGGCGGGGTTTTCAGCGGGTTGGCCGGAATGAAATTGTTGTGCTCCAGGAAATAGCCGCCAAACTGCGGCGCGAAGAACACCACCGCACAAAAAATCATCAGAAAGACAGACAGCCCGAACAGATCGTGCACGGTGTAGTAGGGATGGAAGGCGACGCCGTCCCGCGGAATGCCGCGGCCATCCTTGTTGTCCTTGATTTCCACGCCGTCCGGGTTGTTCGAGCCAACCTGGTGCAGTGCGATGATGTGCGAACCCACCAGGCCGATGAGCAGCAGCGGAATGGCGATGACGTGGAAGGCGAAAAAGCGGTTGAGCGTCACGTCGCTCACCACGTAGTCGCCGCGAATCCACACCGCTAGGTCCGGGCCGACGAAGGGAATGGCGGAGAACAGGTTGACGATGACCTGTGCGCCCCAGAACGACATCTGCCCCCACGGCAGCAGATAGCCGAAGAAGGCCTCGGCCATCAGGCACAGAAAGATGAGGCAGCCGAAAATCCAGATCAGTTCACGCGGGGTGCGGTAGGAGCCGTAGATCAGGCCGCGGAACATGTGCAGGTACACCACGATGAAAAACGCCGACGCGCCGGTGGAGTGGATGTAGCGGATCAGCCAGCCCCAGTTCACGTCGCGCATGATGTATTCGACCGAGCCGAAGGCCAGCGCCGCATCGGGCTTGTAGTTCATCACCAGGAAAATGCCGCTGACGATCTGAATGGCCAGCACCACGATGGACAGCGAACCGAAGTAGTACCAGAAATTCAGATTTTTCGGCGCGTAATACTCGGTGAGGTGCGCGCTCCACAGCGAGGAGAACGGAAAGCGCTTGTCGATCCAGCCGCGCAAGCCGCTATGTTCAGGCGTGGCGTGCGCGCCGTGCAGCGATTGATCTGCCATTAAGGTGTCTCCTGTTGGTCTTGTGGGGGTTGTGTAGAGGAATGACAGGCCGGGGTCCGCCCATGAGAAAACGCAGGGCCGCCCCAAGTTTTCTTGACCCCCACGGGGGGGAGGGATGGGGTGGGGAGTGCCCGGCCCTGGGCGCGCTCAGAGGGTGTGAATGCATCCGCCGTGGCCGAGCAGCGCGCGCAAAGGATTCCAATCCAGGCGCAAAGCACAGCCGCGCCCGTCTGCACGGCGCGCATCAACGCCAACGATCGCAACGCCGATTGGGGCGATTTGGGCGCGATGAGCGGGCAAGACGGATGCATTCACACCCTCTCAGGCCTGTTCGTGCTCGCCGATGCGCAGTTTGGCATCGGTGACATACATGTACGGCGGCACGACCAGATTGTCTGGAGCCGGCATGTTCTTGAACACTCTGCCGGCGAGGTCGAACATGGAGCCGTGGCAAGGACAGAGGAAGCCGCCATCCCAATCGGACGGCAGCGAGGGCTGCGGCCCGGGGGTGAAACGGTCCACCGGCGAGCAGCCCAGGTGGGTGCAAATGCCCACGACCACCAGATACTCTTTCTTGATGGAGCGCCACTGGGTCTGCGCCCAGGCCGGGGTGGGGAAGGCGGTGCGCTTGGAATCCGGGTCAGCCACAAGGGCCTGGGTTTCGTTGAGCGACTCCAGCATGGCCGGGCTGCGGTGCAGAATCCACACCGGCTGGCCGCGCCAAAGAATGGTCATCTTTTCGCTGGGGCGCAGGGTGCTGATGTCCACATCGACAGGGCCGCCTTCGGCGCGCGCCTTGGCTGATGGCGCCAGCGAATCGACAAAGGGAACGGCCGCACCCCCTGCTGCCACGCAACCGGCGCAGCCTGTTGCAATCAACCATGTGCGACGTTTTGAATCCATGTCCGTACTCCGCGAAAGATGGCGCATTGTTCCTTGCTCCACGCCGCTTGGACATTAGGAGAACCCTCTATAAGCACTCACTGATTTTGGCTTTTGTCGTTGACAAAAATCAATCAAGTGAGTGCTGCAGTGCAACAATGTGAAACCCGTCCGACCGATTGCGCGATCTTGCTTGGAGCCGCTGGATGGGCTCCGGTTCAG
>JAQTVS010000081.1 GCA_028706735.1 Thiomonas sp. | reverse complement strand
GCAGCGTGAATCCGTCGCCGAGTTGCCGGGCGCGCTCCAGCGTGCGCTGCGCGCAGTCAAGGAAATGCCGCCGGTTGGGCAAGCCCGTCAGGGCGTCGGTGCTGGCCTGATTCCGCAGCGTCGCTTCGCGCGTCTTGATCGCGGAGATGTCCTTGAAGGTGTAGATCAAGACCTCTTGGCCGTCATGCATCGTGCGCGCCACCGATAACATTACCCACAGCACCCGGCCATCCTTGCACCGCAAACGCGCCTCGCGGTCATGCACGCTCCCCGCGCGCCGGACATCGGCGAGCACGCGATCCCGCAACGCCGCATGGCCCCAAAAGCGCGGCAGCGATTGGCCCACATAATCCCCGCGCCGCGCCTGAAACAGCACTTCCGCCTCGGCGTTGGCGTAGATCAACACGTCGTCCTTCTCGCGCACCACCAGCATCGGCCCCGGAAGGGCTTCCATCAGGCGATGAAATGACTTGAGGTCAACCCCTCCGCGCTTCGGCCACAAGCGCTCCAACTGCTCTTGGACCCAGTGTGCTGGTGGCGCCGACCTTGGAGTTTGGGTTGCGGCTGTCATGCGAATCTCCGGCGATGGCGAGAGTGGACACGGTGCAATCGGACACGGCTTGAGACGCGAGGCGGTTCATGCCGCAGCAGAGCGCCGCGAGCCCCCCGGCCTGCTGGTGGCCGCCTGCGCCGCGGCCCCATCGAGGCTGCGCAGATTGTTCTGCGTTGTTTCGGCGGCGGTCTTGGACAGTTGCTGCAGCGTGCCGTAGAACTGGCCTGCGTTCGACAGCATGTGATCGAACAACCCGGTCAAGGCCTGCGCCCCATTGCCAGGCAGGCTCGGCGTATTCAGTTCCAGCATGGGCTTGAACTGCTGCTGCGCCTTGTCGGCCTGGCGCTGCATGGCGTGAACCAGATCTTGCTGCGTGTCCGCCGCGATCTTTGCGGTCTGGCCGAAGTAGTCGTTCAACTTCTGGGGGCTAGCCTGAAATGCCTGCAACGGCAGCGCGAACCAGTCCTGCGGATTGTTGCTCGACAGCATGTCCCTGCTGGCCTGGGCCGCTTGCTCCAGGGCTGTGCGCATGGTCTGCAGATTGAGTTCCGCCAGTTTTTGCACCGCCTCGAGTCGCGCCATGGACAGGGCGGACAGCGTTTCAGCGCTGCTCTTGGTGACGTTGGTGGCAGCGGTCAGCAATTGGTCGGTGGTCATGATGGTCTTCTCCAGGGTGTGATCAATGTGGTGTGACGACGGAATGGTCAGCGGGTTGCGGCTTGCAGAGCGGGATGCGGTTTTCGCGTGTGGTCAGCCCTCCAGATGCCGGGGTTCATCACAGGATTCGACATAGCCATGATCCACCGCCTTGCGAAACCAGACCGTGGCCTGTACGAGGTCCTGCGGCACGCCCAAGCCGTGCTTGTACAGATTTCCCAGACTGTGTTGCGCCAGATTGCAGCCTTGTCCGGCCGCCTGGCGCAGCCAGATCGCCGCCTGCACATAGTCTTGCGGTACGCCTAAGCCCTCCCGATACAGTTCTCCAAGCCGATACTGCGCGGGAACGTGCCCCTGGTCTGCAGCCAGTCGAAACCAGGCCGCGGCCAAACCGAAATCCTGCGGCACACCCAGCCCCTCCCGATACAAATCACCCAGGTGATACTGCGCCTTTCCATGTCCTTGTTCCGCCGATTGACGAAACTGCATGGCCGCCTGCACGATATCCTTTGAAACGCCCCGGCCCTGCTTGAGCAGGATGCCCATATTGCATTGCGCCCGCGCATACCCCTGCGCCGCCGACTTTCCGTACCAGTAGGCCGCTTGAGCAATGTCTTGCGAGACCCCCTGTCCGTTCTTGTAGAGGCCGGCCAAGTGGTACTGCGCCCGCATGTCACCTGCTTGTGCAGCCGGGAGAAACCAAGAGGCGGCCAACTCATAAGCCTTGCTTGATTTGCATTGCAAGCCCTTCGACAGCAACTCAGGCAGCGCACTTTCATCATGGCCTGCATCATTGTTGACGGGAGGATGTGGTCGGCGCAGCACCTGGTCAACGAGTTGCCCGGTGTGTTGCAGCGCTGGAACCTTTGCATACGGACGTGCGAGTGATCCTGTCATCATTCTTCCTCCTGGCTATTGCGGCGACAAAAGCACCGGCTTGAAGAAAAACCACCGACGACCCTTCTTGGCTGTCAGCTAGAGGTCAGGACTGTATCGCCAAAAAAAGTCAAATATGTGATAAATATCACGGACGATAAGTCTTTTTTTTGCAACAAACCATTGCGTCATTGCCGCACTCCATGCTAGGCATTCCGCTCTGTCCAGCGAAATCTGCAGTGCAGCATGGCATCACACGTTCTTCCGGCGCAACCGAGATTTCCCTGGGAACGCCCCAGACCTGCAGCGTTCGCGCCAGGCCCCCCGAGGGGGATAAGGCCCGCAGCTCCAAGCTGCCCTGCGGCAGCTTGGACGGAGCCGAATCCGAGCGGCTTGCAAGCCGCGAGGTGGACAAGAAAACTGGGGGCGGCCCGGCGTTTTCTCATGAGGGTGTGAACAAATCCGCCACGCCGGATTCATTCACACCCTCTAAGCACTGCTGGCCCATGCACAGTGTGATCCATCACAGCCCAAAACGTGCCCCGTGCATCTGAACAGGTCAATATGGGCACGGCATGGCGCCACTTTTTTGGGCACATTGCCAAGGAAAGTCCAGCATGGCGTGACCATTCCAGTGCGCTCAAAGCTGCGCGGCCAGCACCCCGCGCAGGCTGTTGACCACCGCCACCTGACTGGCGCGCTGCAGATCGTCGCGCAGCAGCACCCGCTCGCGCACCTGTCCGGCGTCAATCAGCGTCTGCCGCGCCACGCCGGGCAGCAGGCCACTCTCCAGCGCCGGCGTGCACCAGCCGCCGTCGATGTGAAGCAGCAGCGAGCTGCGCCCGCCTTCGCACAGTTCACCCCGTTCGTTGCAGAAGATTTGGTCGAACGCGCCCTGCGCCTCGGCGGCGCGCCAGGCGGCGTCGTAGCGCGCGCGATGGGTGGTCTTGTGGCGCAGGAACAAGTCGGCGGAATCGAGCGCTTCGGTCGCGCGCAGCAGCCGCACCGGTTGTTGCGGGGGCTGCGGCATGGGCTGCACGTCGATCTCGACCGCGCCCGACTTGCGCAGCACCAGCCGGGTGCGCCAGAGCGCGGGGGCGAGCGCCGCGCAGGCGGCTTGCCACGCCTCGTGGCGATCGGCAGGTGAGGCAGCAGAAGATGGAACGAGGCCGCGATGCGCTTCGGCCAAGGCATCACGCAGCACGGGCAGATCGCAGGAAAAGCCGAAATACGCCGCCGACCGCGCCAGCCGGGCCAGATGCCGCTCGATGCGCCCGGTCTGCGCAGGCCAAACGGCGGCGAAGGTTTCGATCAGGCCGAAACCCGGATCGTGCGCGGTGACGAAGCGCAGCTTGTCCCAGCATTCCTGCCACTCGGCGGCGGGGTCGGAGTCGATCACCACGCCGCTGCCCACAGTCAGATGGAGGGCGCGGGTTCCCGCCGCATCTCCTGCGGTCTGCACCGCTTCGGCCAGTTCAATGGTGCGAATGGGCACATTGAACACGGCCAGCGGCCCCTGTGCGGCGCTGCGCGGGTCGATGAAGCCCAGCGCACCGGTGTAGAGCCCGCGCGGCGCGGCTTCCAACTGGCGGATGATGTCCATGCTCATGCGCTTGGGCGCACCGGTGACGGAGCCGCAGGGAAACAACGCGGCGAACACTTCGGCCCAAAGGCGCGGCCCGGCGCGCTCGTCCACCGTGGCCTGCACGCTGGAGGTCATCTGCCATACGGTCGGGTAGGGTTCGACCGTGAAGCGCTCGGGCACGCGCACCGAACCCGGCGCCGCCAGCCGCCCCAGATCGTTGCGCAGCAGGTCGAGAATCATCAGGTTCTCGGCGCGGTTCTTGGGGTCGGCCGCCAGCGCCAGCGCGGCCTGTGCGTCGGCCTCTGCGTCGCCCTGGCGCGGGGCGGTGCCCTTCATCGGCCGCGCCCGCAACGTTGCCCCGTCGCGGGCGAAAAACAGTTCGGGCGAAAAGCTCAACACCCAGCGCCCACCGAGCTTGGCCAGGCAGGAATAGCGCGTGGGCTGCGCCCGCCGCAGCGCCGCATACAGCGCCAGCGGATGGCCGAACGCCTGCCCGCGCAAAGGCCAGGTGAAGTTGACCTGATAGCAATCGCCGGCGCGCAGGTGCTCGGCAATGCGCGCCAGGGCGGCGGTGTAGCCGGCCTGCGTGATGCCGGGCTGCAAATTCGCCACGCCGCAGGGCAGCTCCGCCTGCGGCGCGGGCAAGGCGGCAAGCTGCGCCTGCAACCATTGCGCCACGCCGTCCGCGCTCAGCGGCAGCGCGGCAGAAAAAGCCAGCGCCTGCACCAGCGGTTGCGCCAGCCGCTGGGACTGCGCAGGAGGCTCCCGCACAGGCAGATCGGCCAAGGCCCGCGCCGCCTCATAAGCGACGAATAGCGCCACCTGCCGCCCAAGCGCCAACTCGGCTTCAAGCCGGGCAAACGCCGACAAAACCTGCTCCTGCGCCACGGCCTGCCATTGCGCTGCCGCCCCGCTCAATAAGCGGCTCGTGGGCTGCGCGGCACTGGCCTGCGCGTCATCGAACAACACAAAATCCTGCATCCGTACCTACATCGGTTCCTGCATCAATCCGCCCCCGCACAGCCGGGAAAACCCCTGTGCGCCAGCCCCCACAAACGCGACGTTTTGCCGCACCAATTCCCCTACTGAGCGCAATAGATTGTGGAGCTTCGATCTCTCGTCACATTTTGTCATCATGTCGTTCTCATCCCCCAAACCGCTCGCTCCCACCGTTCTGGCCTTCGCGGTTTCTGCCTTGTTCAGCCCGCTGGCCGCCCAGGCCGCCGAAGGCGCCAGCGCCGCCCTGCCCGAAGTGACCGTCAGCGCCAGCAGCTTGCAGGGTTTTTCCACCAGCGCCACCACCTTGGAGCCCACCCCGGCGCAACGCGCCAGTACGGCGGACACCTCCAGCCTGCTCAACCAGATCGCCGGGGCCGGAGTGGTGCGCAACGGGCCGTTGACCGGCATTGCCGAACTCCGCGGGCTGATGGGCGACAACGTCAACGTGCAGGTCAACGGCATGACCATCACCCCCGCCTGCCCCAACCACATGGACCCGCCACTGCATTACATCACCCCGCAAACCCTGGGCACGCTGACGGTGTATCCAGGCATCGCGCCGGTCAGCGTGGGGGGCGATCATATCGGCGGGGCCATCGTGGCCGAATCTGCGCCGCCGCAGTTTGGCGCGGGCAGCGGGCTCACCATGCATGGACGTGTCAACGCGGCGGCAGACAGTTCCAACAGCGGCAGCAGCCTGCTGCTCGGCGCCACCGCCGCCAACGACCGCATGAGCCTGGGCTACACCGGCCAGTGGCTCAACGGCGGCAATCTGCGCTGGCCCGGCGGCACGGTGGCCGATACCGGCTATCACGCCCTCAACCACGACCTCACCTTCGGCCTCAAACTGCCCAGCGACGGCCTGCTGCAGCTCGACGCCAGCCAGCACCACACCCGCAACGCCGGCACGCCCGCACTGCCGATGGACATGGTCGACGACAAGGCCGACAGCTACAACGCCCGCTACACCGGCAAGCTTGGTGCGGGCCTGCTTTCGGTGAAGGCCTTTCACCACACCATCGACCATCTGATGGACAACTACAGCCTGCGCAAGGTCATGCCCGGCGGCATGGCCATGCAGGCCCCGGCAACCAGCACCGACAAGGGCGCGGCGATCGACTACACCCTGCCCGACGGCGCCAACACCTGGAGAGGCGGCCTGAGCTGGCATGGCAACGACTTCCAGGCCTATTCACTCGCCGCCAGCGGCAACCCCATGAGCAAGCGCGACAACATCACCCCGTCCACCCGCCGCCACCTTGGCGCGTACGGCGAATGGGAACGCGCCTGGGCGCCGCAGTGGGACACCCGCTTTGGCCTGCGCGCCGACCAGATCAAGACCGAGGCCGCCCCCGTCACCGCGCTGGGCATGGCGCCCAACGCCATGAGCCTGGCCGATCAGGCCAAATTCAACGCGGCCAATCGCGCCCTCACCGACAACAACTGGGACGTGGTGCTGCAAACCCGCTTCAAAGCCTCTGAAAACGCCACTTACACCGCGGGCATCGCCCGCAAGATGCAGTCGCCCAGCCTGCTGCAGCGCTATCTGTGGAGCCCCGCCAACGCCAGCGCCGGCATGGCCGATGGCCGCACTTACCTCGGCAATCTGGCCCTGCGCCCCGAGGTGGCCGACACCCTCGACCTCGGCGCCGACTGGCACGGCGCCGGCTGGCGCATCGCGCCGTCGGCCTACTACAGCCGCGTGCACGACTACATCCAGGGCACGCCCATCGCCCGCAAAGACGCCGCCGGCCTGCCCGTCCTGCAATACAACAATGTGCAGGCCGATCTGTATGGCCTGGACATGAACTGGTCGCTGGCGCTGGGCCTGCCGCGCGGCGCCAGCCTGGACGGCGTGGTGAGCTATGTGCGCGGCAAGCGCACCGATGTGCCGGACAACCTTTACCGCATCGCTCCACTGCGCGCCACCACCAACCTGCGCTACGCCACCGGGCCGTGGAGCGCCAATCTGCAGTGGGTGCTGGCCGCCAAACAGACCGACGTCTCGGCCTACAACGGCGAAAAACCCACCGGCGGCTATGGCGTGCTCAACCTGCACGGCGCCTGGCAGGCCAGCCCGACGTTGCAACTCACCGCCGGGCTGAACAATCTGTTCGACAAGAACTATGCCGACGCCCTGAGCGGCATCAACCGCGTCTCAGGCGGCGACCTGCCGGTGGGCGCCCGCATTCCGGGCGCCGGGCGTTCGGTGTTCTTCGGGCTGAACGTCGCGCTGTAAGCCGCCGCGCCCGCCGCCATGTTCCCCACACCCTGCAGAGAGCGGCGGCATTCCTGCATTGAACCCAGATTGTTCATGAGGACACGGGATGATGGCGGGGCGGGTTGGGCATCCCCCTCCCGACCTCCCCCACGGCGTGGGGGAGGTGAGATCACTCCCTCCCCACAAGTGGGGAGGGTTGGGGTGGGGATGGATTTGGCCCTGCGCGACAAGCCCATAGCCGTAGCTATGGGTGCGAAGCGCGGGGGCAAAGACACCCCAAACCGCCCGCCAGCGCCCGTGTAGGGGCAAAGCCCCGCCTCATGGACAATCTGGGTTGAAATAGCATTGCCCCTTTGCTCTTCCCGCGACTGGTTGTGGCAGGAGGCACGGAACAAGAGGCTTTGCAAACCATGCACACCACCCGCAGAAGTTTTCTTTCCACCCTGGCTGGGGGCATGCTGCTGGGCGCTGCCCCGGTGCATGCGCGGCAGCTTCCCGTCATCAAGCTGGCCTTCATCGACCCGCTGACTGGCCCCTTCGCCGCCATCGGCCAGAACCAGTTGCAGAGTTGGCAGTTCGTGGCCGACCGGGTCAACCGCGGCAACACCGCGGGCGTGCGCTTCGAGATCGTGCCGTTCGACAACAAGGGCGCGGTGCAGGACACGGTGAACGCGCTGCAGGCCGCGGTCGATCAGGGCATTCGTTATGTGCTGCAGGGCGACGGCTCGGGCGCGGCGCTGGCGCTGTCCAAGGCGGTGAGCCGCCACAATACGCGCCATCCGGGCAAGGAGGTGCTTTATCTCAACTACGCCGCGGTCGATCCGGCGTTGACCGGCAGCGATTGCAGCTTTTGGCACTTTGCGCTGCAGCCCAGCGTGCCCATGACTCTGCAGGCGATGACCGACGACATCCGCAACCGGCCGGAGATCAAGCGCGTCTATCTCATCGAACAAGACTATTCCTTCGGCCATCAGGTCGCCAAGTACGCCCGTGAAATGCTGGCGCTCAAGCGGCCCGACATCCAGATCGTGGGCGAAGACTATGTGGCGCTCGGGCAGGTCAAGGATTTCTCGCCCTATGTCGCCAAGGTGCAGGCGGCCAAGGCCGATTGCGTCATCACCGCCAACTGGGGGCCGGACCTCACCCTGCTCATCAAGGCGGCGCAGCAGGGCGGGCTCAAGGCCGATCTCTATACCTTCTACGCCAGCAGCCTGGGCGCGCCCAGTGAAATCGGCCCGCACGACGCCGGCCGCGTGAAGCTGGCGTACTACAGCAACCCCAATCTGCCCGGCACGCTGCAAAGCCTGCAAAAAGGCTTCCGCGACAAGTACAAGCAAGACTTTTCCGTGCCCGTCACCTACACCGGCCTGCTGCTGCTCACCGCCGCCATGACCAAGGCGCACAGCACCGACCCGATCAAGGTCGCCAGCGCCATGGAAGGGCTGAAGTTCCACACCTTCAACGGCGAGGTGACGATGCGCGCCGCCGACCACCAGTTGCTCCAGCCCATTTATCTGAGCACCTGGCAGCCTGTTTCCGCGGCCGATCCCTACAACGTCGAGCACACCGGCTACACCTTCGCCCTCGGCCACACCTATCCGCCCGACAAAACCACCCTGCCCGCGCAATGCGCCATGCAGCGCCCGCTGACCACCGAGGTCTATCCGGTCAAGCCGCCCAAAGTGCGGGCGAGCGCAGTGGGCGGGGCGAAGTAAGCGTTGCGCCCATCGTCCTTCATGCTGCTCCTGGCGTGAAGTCGCAAGCCGCGCATGGATGCCCTGCTGCTGTCCGCCCTCAATGGCCTGAGCTACAGCCTGCTGTTGTTCTTGCTGGCCAGCGGGCTGACGCTGATTTTTTCGCTGCTCGGCGTGCTCAATTTTGCGCAGGGCAGTTTTTACATGCTCGGCGCCTATCTCGCCTGGCAGAGCGGGCAGTGGCTGGGGTTCTGGGGCGGGCTGCTGCTGGCGCCCATCGGCGTCGCCCTCGTGGCAACGCTGTTTGAGGTCGGCGTGCTGCGGCGCTTGCGGACGCGGGCGCAAGGCCATTTGCCGGAACTGCTCGCCACATTCGCTTTTGGCGTGGTGCTGATTGAGGCGGCTCGGCTGCTGTGGGGCAGCGCCTCGGCGCCCTACGGCATTCCCGCGGTGTTGCAGGGCAGCCTGTTTCAGCTCGGCGGTCTGGAATTTCCGGCGTATCGCGGCTTCGTCATGGCGGTGGCGCTGGCTGCGCTGGGTCTGGCGTGGCTGCTGCTCTGGCGCACGCGCGCCGGCCTGGTGGTGCAGGCCGCCCTCACGCACGCGCCCGCCGTGTCGGCGCTGGGGCACAACGTGCCTGCGGTGCAGACCCTGGTCTTCGCCGCAGGCGGGGCGTTGGCCGGACTGGCGGGCGCGGTGGGCGGGCCACTGCTGATCACCGAGCCGGACATGGCCACGCAGATGGGGGCGTTGCTGTTTGCTGTCCTCCTCATCGGCGGACTGGGCTCGTTGCGCGGGGCCTTGCTGGGCGCACTGCTGGTTGGCGAGTTGCAGACTCTGGCGGTGGCGGTCAATGGCTCGCTGGCCGACGGTTTGCAGCGGCTGGGCTGGAACGCTCCTGCCGCCTGGCCCGCCAGTAGCGGCATCCTGCCCAGCCTGCTGCATCTCGATCTGTCGCGCGCCGCGCCGCTGATGCCCTATGTGCTGCTGGTCGTGGTGCTGGCGCTGCGCCCGCACGGGCTGACCCGCGCGCTGAGCCGGGACGAGGCGCTGTGAGCCTGCCTGCGTGGATGCGGCGTGGCGGCGCGCCGCTGCTGTTCGCAGCCGTCATCGCCCTGCCGCTGGCCTTGCCGCTCGGCGGCGCGCGCTTGAGCCTGTGTCGCAACTGGCGAGCGCCTGGTTGTTGCTGCTGTCCATCGGTT
>JAQTVS010000422.1 GCA_028706735.1 Thiomonas sp. | reverse complement strand
GGGGGAGGACGACTACACCCTGCGCGCCGGAGGCTATGGCGAAGAAGTGAAGTTCGGCGGCGGCAAAACCATCCGCGACGGCATGGGCCAGAGCCAGCGCACCCGCGCCGAAGGGGCGATGGATCTGGTCATCACCAATGCGCTCATCCTCGACCACTGGGGCATCGTCAAGGCGGACGTCGGCATTCATGGCCAGCGCATCGCCGCCATCGGCAAGGCGGGCAATCCGGACGTGCAGCCGGGCGTGGACATCATCATCGGCCCGGGCACCGAAATCCTCGCGGGCGAAGGCATGATCCTCACCGCAGGCGGCATCGACAGCCATATCCACTTCATCTGCCCGCAGCAGATCGAAGAGGCGCTGATGAGCGGCGTCACCACCATGCTGGGCGGCGGCACCGGCCCGGCCACTGGCACCAACGCCACCACCTGCACGCCGGGGCCGGAAAACATCGCCCGCATGTTGCAGGCGGCCGATGCGTTCCCGATGAACCTCGGCTTTCTCGGCAAGGGCAACGCCAGCCAGCCCGCGGCGCTGCGCGAGCAGATCGAGGCCGGCGCCATCGGCCTGAAGCTGCACGAAGACTGGGGCACCACGCCGTCGGCGATCGACTGTTGCCTTTCGGTGGCAGAAGAGACCGATGTGCAGGTAGCCATCCACACCGACACGCTTAACGAGAGCGGTTTCGTCGAAGACACCATTGCCGCGTTCAAAGGCCGCACCATCCATACCTTTCATACCGAAGGCGCGGGCGGTGGCCATGCGCCCGACATCCTGCGCGTGCTGGGCGAAGCCAATGTGCTGCCGTCCTCCACCAATCCGACCCGGCCCTTTACCGTCAACACCATCGACGAGCACCTCGACATGCTCATGGTGTGCCACCACCTCGACGCGGGCATCGCCGAAGACCTGGCGTTCGCCGAGAGCCGCATCCGCCGCGAGACCATCGCCGCCGAAGACGTGCTGCACGATCTGGGCGCCATCAGCATCATGTCCAGCGACAGCCAGGCCATGGGCCGCGTGGGCGAAGTGGCGCTGCGCACTTGGCAGACCGCGCACAAGATGAAGGCGCAGCGCGGCTGGCTGGCGCCTCCGGCTTCGGGTGGCGCCCAGGGCAATGACCGCAACGATAACTTCCGCGCCAAGCGCTATATCGCCAAATACACCCTCAGCCCCGCTTGGGCGCACGGCATCGCGCACGAAGTGGGCTCGGTGGAAGCGGGCAAATGGGCCGATCTGGTGCTATGGCGCCCGGCGTGGTTCGGTGTGAAGCCCAGCGTGATTCTCAAAGGTGGCTTCATCGCCGCCGCACTCATGGGCGACGCCAACGCCTCCATTCCCACGCCGCAGCCGGTGCACACCCGCCCCATGTTCGGCGCCTTCGGCGGCGCGCGCACCGCCACCTCGCTGACCTTTGTGTCCCAGGCCGCGCTGGACAACGACATCCGCCAGCGTCTGGGCTTGCACAAGTCGCTCGCCGCCGTGCGCGGCTGCCGCAGCGTGAAAAAGGCCCACATGGTGCACAACGCCTACACACCGAAGATGGACGTGGACGCACAGACCTACGAGGTCCGCGCCGACGGGCAACTGCTCACCTGCGAACCGGCGACCGTGTTGCCGATGGCTCAGCGCTATTATTTGTTTTGACTGCCAAAACCACGGAGACAGGAATGCCAACCTTGACGCACCTCGCCACATTTGCTGTGGTATCGCTCGGTATGGTTCTCACCCCAGGGCCGAACATGATTTATCTGCTGTCGCGTTCGATCTCCCAGGGCCGCAGCGCCGGACTCGTCTCACTGGGCGGAGTGGCTCTTGGTTTCGTGTTCTACATGCTGTGCGCAGCATTCGGCATTACGGCGCTCGTGCTGGCTGTGCCCTATGCGTATGACGCGCTGCGTTTCGGCGGTGCGCTGTATTTGCTTTATCTCGCCTGGCAGGCGGTCAAGCCTGGCGGCCAGTCGCCGTTTCAGGTTCGCGATCTGCCCCTGGACCGACCGCGCAAACTGTTCGCGATGGGCTTTGTCACCAATCTGCTGAACCCCAAGATTGCCGTCTTGTATCTGTCGCTCCTGCCGCAGTTCATCGACCCCGCGCACGGCTCCGTGCTCGGCCAGTCGTTGGCGCTGGGCATGACACAAATCGTGATCAGCCTTGCGGTGAACGCGCTGATTGTTCTCACGGCCGGTTCGATTGCCAGTTTTCTGGCGCAGCGGCCAATGTGGATCGCCGTGCAACGATGGCTGATGGGGACGGTGCTGGCCGCATTGGCCGTGCGCGTGGCCACTGAGGCGCGCCGGTAGGCTTGTTTGCGAACGCTGCGTCCACTGATCCTGATCCCATTGGTGCGTCATCTCCAGCTGCCGACATCCACATGGATGTGCTCAATCCCTTCGCCTAGCGCGGTTGCAAATGTGCACGTATCCACGCGGCAAACGCGTCTTCGCTCATCTCGCCAGAAGCGACGGCGAGCATGGTGAGCGTGGCGTCGGCTTGTGTCGTGGCGAGGCGCTGACCATTCAAGGCGAGCAACAAGCCCACTGC
>JAQTVS010000080.1 GCA_028706735.1 Thiomonas sp. | reverse complement strand
AGGAACTACGCCCGATCTTCTTAGGGGCTGGAAATTTTCCGGCTTGGATCAGCGCGTAGAACGTGGTGTTCTTGATCGGCAGCAGGGGCTGCTGTCCTGCGCCGCCGATAATCTGGCTCTTGCGCAGGAGGGCGCGGGGGTCTGTGTGTGCGGTTTGGTGTTGCATCGAAAGCCCTTCAAAAAGGTTGAAAACTTCCGAAGCCCCCACAAAAAAATTCCCGCCCAAGTCGTTTGGTGTAAAGTTCTGGGGCGGCGATTTAGTTTGCTGCTTCTCAAGGCAAGGACAGGGCTTCGGTTCTGGGCAAAGGCTTCGCAGTTCGTACCTGCGGGGCCTTTGTTATTTGCGCTGTGATTTCCCACAGCACGGCACATACTAGCGCGTCTTTTGCGTTGTGGATAAGACAGAACACGCTGGCGTTCGTTGATGCACTGCGCACAATATAGCGAGCCAGCCGGATCGTCGGTCGGCTGGCGTAGATGATGCCGTAGCCGTCATGCAGCCAGCTTGATTACGTTGCTCTTGCCGGTGGCGAAGTCCGCCCATGCTCGCATCAACTCCCGGCGTCGGTCGAAACGGGTCAGGCGCGCAGCGGAATGATGTCCGCGCCGGTCTTGAGTTTGTCGAGGTAGTCGGCCCACTGCTGCATCAACTGCTGGCGCTGTTCCATGAATTGCGTGCGGTTGTAGGCGCGGCCTAGGGCGTCAGGCACGGCGTGCGCTAATTGCGCCTCAATCACTTCTGGCGCAATGCCCAGGCGTTCAGCGGCCAAGGTGCGCGCGGTGGCGCGGAAGCCGTGCGCGGTCATTTCGTCGTTCGCATATCCCATGCGGCGCAGGGCAGAACGCACAGTGTTCTCTGACATAGGGCGAAGACTGGAGGTCAGCGCCGGGAAGACGTATCGTGAGGTGTCCGTGTATCTGCGAAGCTCGCGCAGCAGCGCCAGCGACTGAGTCGCCAGGGGCACGATATGCGGCGGCCCGTTCACCTTGTCCTCTTTGTTGCGCTTCATGGCCTCTGCCGGGATGGTGAGGGTTGCCGTGTCCTCGTCGATCCAGCCCCATTCCATATGCCGAAGCTCACCAGGGCGCAGCAGCAGCAGGGCGGATAGCTTGAGCGCTATACGGGTGACAGGCTGGCCTGCATAGCCTTCCATGTCGCGCAGCAGCTTGCCCAGCGCCAGCGGTTCAATGATGGCGGCCAAGTGCCGTGTCTGCACGGGCTTGAGGGCGTCGCGTAGATCAGCAGCCGGGTTGCGCTCGCACAGCCCGTTCGCTACGCCATAGCGGAAGACTTGCCCGGCTGCATCTTTCAGCCGGTGGGCGGTTTCAATCGCTCCACGGTCTTCAACATGGCGAATGACGCTCAGCAGTTCAGGGGCTGTGATTTCATTCAGCGGTCGAGCACCGATCCAGGGGAAAGCGTCTTTCTCAAATCGGATCAGGGTACGTTCAGCATGGCCTGCGCTCACCTTGTCGGCATGAATGCGCTCGATCCACTCACGCGCCACAGCCTCAAAAGTGCCGGGCAGGGGCTTGCCCTCGCTCACCAGTTTGGTGCGCTCATTTTCGGCTTTGTTCTGCGACTTGCGGGCTTGCTTGACTTCTGTCGGGTCAATGGGCGGATCAGCGGCAAGCATTGCACGCGCATCTGCATGGCGCTTGCGGGCTTCGGATAGTGTCACATCGGGATACGCGCCAAGCGCCAGCGTCTTGCGCTTGCCCGCAAAGCGGTAGTCATACCGCCAAAGTTTGCCGCCGGATACCGTCACCAGCAGGTACAGCCCTTTTTCGTCGGGCAGCTTGCGCGGCTTGTCGGTCGGCTTGGCTTGGCGAACGGCGGTATCTGTCAGCGGCATGGCGGTATTTCCTCGGTCGATACCGTCAAAAAGACGGGATACCGTCCAAGATACCGGCAGGAAATACCGGCTGTCAACGAACTCCAGCGCACTGCTACAGACGAAAAAAAGCCCTAGATCGTTGATTTATCTAGGGCTTCTGAACTTCTACGAACTGTAGAAAACGTGTTAATGGTGGAGCCGGGGGGAATTGAACCCCCGTCCGCAAATACTCCACAGCAGGATCTACGTGCTTAGTAACGCCTTTTGGTTTTAACCCCTATGACGCGGGTGTACGCGCTTCATTTGGGGCGATCCACTGAGTTTAGGGCTGAATCGCGTGGCGAAATTCAACTCGAGCCGATGTGTATGACCTCGCAGGTGTTGCCACCCCGGCCCATCGGCCAACCGTTGCGAGGCTCACCGGTGTTAAGCGGCGAGGGCGTACGAAGAATCGTTCGCAGTTACTTTGTTTCCAGTGGTTTATCGAGCGTACTGGGGCTCGGCATGCACCTGTCTGTTTTGCTATCCACGTCGAAACCGGGTCGGCCCCATGGACTGCTGATTGTACGCCCGCGCTTTCGCGCAGCGTCCGTGTTCACGACATGAGGTCGAGAGTGAGTAAATCAAGAGGGTGGGAGATGATGGCGTCTGCGCCCCAGTTTTCGGGCTCGGAGTGACCGCAATATCCATAGGCGGCGGCAATGGCGCGCATGCCTGCCGCGCGGGCGGACTGCATATCCCGGAGGTCGTCTCCCACGTAGAGGCAATGCTCTGGCGCCACTTGGAGTTGTTTGGCGGCGTAGAGCAGGGGGTCGGGGGCGGGTTTGGGATGCGCTGCGGTGTCTCCGCTGACGATGCATCCTGGCTGGTGGGGCCAGGGGAGTTGGGCGACGAGCGGGGTGGTGTAGGTGCTGAGCTTATTGGTCACGATGCCCCAGGGAATGGCGGTTTTGTGGAGGTGCTCGATGAGCGTGCTCACGCCATCGAACAGGGTGGTGTGAACGCGGATTGCCGTCAGGTAGCGCGCGAGAAAAGCGTCTTTCAAGGCGGGGTAGCGGGGGTCGTCCGCAGCCACTTGCATGCCCACGGCGAGAAGTCCGCGTGCGCCATGTGAGGCCATGGGGCGCAGGAACTCAAGGGGCAGCGCCTCGAGGGCATGTTGCGCGCGAACATGGTTGAGCGCCGCTGCGAGGTCTGGGGCTGTGTCGGCGAGTGTGCCGTCGAGGTCGAACAGGCAGGCTTGGACCGGATGGGAGGGCGTCATCAGACGGCTTGGCGCAAGGCCAGGAGGTAGTTGACGCTGGGGTCGGACGTCAGCCGAAAGCGCTGAGTGAATGGCTGGTAGTGCAGGCCGGCGATGTCTGTGGTTTCCAGTGCGTTGGCTCTGCCCATGGCGGAGACCTCTGCGGGTTGAAGAAATTTGGCGTAATCGTGGGTGCCTTTGGGGAGCAGGCGTAGGAGATACTCTGCGCCAAGAATGGCCGCAACATAGGCCTTTGGCGTGCGGTTGATGGTGGAGACGAACACCCAGCCGCCAGGTACAACGAGCTGGGCGGCGGCCTGGATGATGGAAGCGGGGTCCGGGACGTGTTCCAGCATTTCCATGCAGGTGACAACGTCGAACTGCCGAGGCGCTTCAGTGGCAAGCCGCTCGGCGCTGACCAGCCGGTAGTCGATGTCCAGATGGGCATCGAGCGCATGAAGCCGAGCGACCTGCAGGGAGGGTTCGGCCAGATCGATTCCAGTGACTCTGGCTCCCGCAGCGGCCATGGCCTCGGACAGGATGCCGCCGCCGCAGCCGATGTCCAGCACAGCCTTGCCTTTGAGATCGACATGGCGCTGGATCCACTGCAGACGGTGTGGGTTGAGCTGATGCAGCGGGCGGAATTCGCCGTGTTCATCCCACCAGCGATGCGCCAGGGCGCTGAATTTGTCGATCTCGGCAGTTTCGACGTTGTGATCAAGCGAGTTCATGAGGTGTGTGACGCGAAGGTCATTGAAACTTGACAAGATGGTAGTAGAGCATTCCCAGCAATTCATGCACGACCCGGGTGGACTTTTCCAGCGCGCTGATCTGGGGTGTCAGCATGTCCAGGGGTTGGAGGGGCAGGGCTTCATAGTCGACCGGCCAGGCGCAGATCGCGATGCGTTCATGGTGGAACGCCATCATGGCGCGGGGCAAGTGATCCGCAGACGTGATGAGGTAACGTCGCTCCTGCGGTGTTTGTTGCACGCGTTCCCGGATGTTCTGTGCGGTCTGAAAGGTTGTTCTGGATGTGGTGTCCAGTTCGATTCTCGACGCCGGAAATCCCATTTGCTCTGCAAGCGCGCCCATGAGATTGGCTTCGCGCACAGACCTGCCCCAGCCGCCGGAAATCAGCAAGGTGCTGTCTGGAGTTTTTTGGGCAAGCTGGACCGCTGAAAGCAGTCTGCGCAGACTGGCCGCTTTCAGTGCGGAGACGTCCGCATCACTCGCGGGGTTGCCATTGATGCCGCCTGCCAACACGACAAACAGGCTGCCCGGCGGCGGCGGCGGGCAGGTCTTTTCTTGTCTGGCTTTTTGCTCAAGCGCGCCGAGGGCGATGTTGGCTGTCAGCGGCATGCTCGCGGTGATGAAAACCAGTGTGCTGACATAGGTCAGCACACGCACCGCAAGGCGGTGGGGGCGCCAGCTCACCAGAAGAGTCAGCAGGATCAGGCCGCATGCAGTCAGACCAACCGGGGACAGCAGGAGTTCAAGGGTGAGCTTCAACGTGGTCAGGGCATCGCCACCGAGGGTGCGGTATGGGAGGCGAGGCCGGCCCAATCGAGATAGACCTGCTCATCGCCCTCCACCCAGACGTGGCGCGAAAACAGGCGTTCAGCGCGGCCCCGCCCCGCGGCTCCCATGGCGGCCACAGCGGCGCGATCGCTCAGGATCAGCATTTTTGCAGCGAGATCGTCCACATCCGCGGCGGTGAACAGCAGGCCGGTGACGCCGTCTTCCACCACTTCACCACAGCCGCCAATGCGTGGCGCAATCACGCAGCGGCCGGCCGCCATGGCTTCGCGCGCGGAGAGCGGAAACGACTCGCGGGTGGAGGACAGCACGAACACATCGAACAGGCCCAGATGGGACGGAATGTCGCGTTGCATGCCGGCGAAGATCACCTGATTCTGCAAGCCGAGGCGGGCGACCTGCGCCTGCGTCTGCTCCAGCAGCGGGCCGTCACCAACGATCAGCAGGCGGGTCTCGGGCCTGGGCTGCGCAATTTTGGCAAACGCATCCACGAGATAGTTGTGGCCCTTTTCTTCCGACAGGCGGGCGACGATGCCGAAGACGAGATGGCGGCCTGGCTCCAAGCCGTATTGACGCGCGAACTCAGCGGTGCGTGTGGCGGTGGAAAAACGATCGAGGTCGATGCCGCTGTGAATGACTGCGGACTGCTCGGCGGGCAAGCCGTGGGCCAGCAGCCGGTTGCGTTCGTAATTCGATTCAAAAATGATGAAGTCGGCGCTTTGCCGCAGGATGCGGCCGGCCCACTTGAAGTTCTTCGGGTTGTGGATGTTGTGGATGGTGGTGACGATGGGCACGCGCCTGGACGTGGCTGCAACCCGGTAGCCAAACGGCAGGACCCGCAGCGCGGCATAGGCCACCATGGACGAGCGCACGGATTGCGGCGCCACCAGCTCGATGCCTTCGCGCGCAACCACCTGCCGCAGCTGCTTGAGGGCGCGCGCAAACTGCGCGGCCCCGCTGAAGTGGAAATCGATATCCACATGAATCGCGCCCTTGCCGATCAACTCCTGCAGAAGCACGCCTTCGGTGGTGGCGACATAGACGATGTGGCCCTTGGCGGTGAGGTCTTCCGTCAGAGTCAGCACGTCGGATTGCACGCCGCCGATGCCAAAGGGTTCAGTCATCAAATACAGAATTTTCATAGTGTCGTGGCCTCAAAGGAGGAGCTGGGTTTGAGGTGTTTTTGCGCAAAGCGACGGGTGCGCCGCGCGTGCAAGAGTTGATGGATGGGGTCGAACGCCCCCGCGAGTTTGAGGCGGAACTGGGATGCGTCGTCCCGATCGGTGATCTCGGTGCGCTTGAGCTGGAACCGATCGGCGCGCTGGTCATTGACCCCCGGCGCCACGCTCACCGCAGCGGCATAACCGGCCTGCTGCACGAGCAGCAGTTCCCGCGCGCTCAGGTCGCCCGAGGGGTAGCAAAAGTAGTCGACCGGGCGCTTCAGGTGTGTGGCGATCACTGTGCGGCTGGCGGCGATTTCCTGCTGGGCCAAGGTGTCGCTGATGGTCGGCAGGTAAGGGTGGGTGAGGGTGTGCGAGCCGATGGTGATGCCGGGCGCACGGGCGAGTGCGGCGACTTCATCCCAGTCGAGATGCAGGCGCTGCGCGTTCTGGCTGCTATAACGGGGATGGCTGAGTGCCTGGTCGCAGAACTGGGTGGTGACAAAAATGGTGGCGGGAATGCTGTAGCGCTGCAACACCGGCAGGGCTTCGGTCAGATTGTCCAGATAGCCATCGTCGAACGTCACGGCAATCAGCGGCTTGCGCAAGGGGCCGGCTTGCAGCGCCCGCAACCCATCTTCCAGACTGACCACCTGGTGTTGCGCCAATTCCTGCATCTGCTGCGCAAACCGGGACGGAGAGACGGTGAGCTGATCGTAGGCGGCAAGCTGCGCAACGCGGTGGTACATCAAAATGCGCAGGCCAGGGCGCCAGGCATTGCGCAGTTTGGCGTAGGGCAGCAGCGAAGTGGCGAGCAGTTTGCGCATGGCTTATTCCGTGGGGGCAACGAGCGCCGGGTTGGGGGCGGGCGGCAGGCCGAGGGCCTGACTATGCAACTGGTTATAGGCCGCCGCTGTGCGCGACACATCGAAGCGTGCAATCACCGTATCGCGCGCACGGCGGCCGAGCCGCTGCCGCAGCGCCGCGTCCTGGAGCAGGCTGCCAAGTTGCTGGGCAAAGCGGGGAATCTCTCCGGCATCCACCAGCAGTCCGTTGTCGCCATCGATCACCACATCGGGAATGCCTCCAACGCGGGTGCACAACACCGCTTTGGAACTGGCCATGGCCTCAAGCAAGGCAATCGGCAAGCCTTCCCAGTGCGAGGACATGACAAACACATCCAGCGCCGCCACCAGTCGAGGAACATCCTTGCGCATGCCGGTGAAAATCACGCAGTGCTCCAGGCCCAATTCCTTGACTTGCTGCGTAAGAGGGGCGAGCAGATCGCCTGTGCCGACGACAAGGCAGGTCAACTGCCCGGCGCGCACTTGGGGCAAGAGGGCCAGGGCGCGCAACAAATCGCCATGCGCTTTTTGTTCATGCAGCCGGCCCACGACTCCGATGAGTTGCCGGTCCGCAGGAAGGCCGAATTCTTCCCGCACGCCCGCGCCGGAAAAACTGGAAAATTTCTGCAGATCAATGCCGTTTGGAATGGCGACCAGTTTGCCGGCGGGGATTTTGTCCCGCGAGGCCAGTGTTTGAGTGACCTCCTCGCTGCAACCGACCACCGCAGTGCTCAATTTGGCAAACAGCCGGTCGATCGCCTTGCGGCCCGCGCCCTTCCAGGGATTGACGATGTTATGCACGGTGGAAAACACCGCTGGCACTCCAGCGATGCGCGCCGCCAGGCGGCCGTAAGTGTCGGCGGTGAACAGATGGGTATGCACCACGTCCACTTTTTCTTTTCGCAGCCAGGCGGCGACACGGAACACCAGGCCCAGGTCGTATTGATGGCGACGCCCAAAGATCTTCACCGGAATACCCAGTTGCTCAAACTCCTGCTCAAGCGGGCCGCCGCGAATCAGGCAGACTATTTTGTAGCGATAACCGGGCACGCGCAAACGCATCAGATCGACCAGCAGCATCTCGGCCCCATCGCGGGGAAGCTCGTCAATCATGTGGACGATCAAGGGCTGGGATTTATCGCGGTATGCCATGTTTGGTTTCTGCAGAGGGGTTTTGTGCGGGGGCGTAAAGGCGGGCAACGACCGCAATATAAATCCAGACAAATATATCCACCGCCGTATCGATCAGGTGGGTGCCGAACATATTCACGCCGATAAATCCGGCGACCATCGTGACAGCGCCGAGGCCGATGATGCGGTCGATGTCCAGTGGAGCGTTGCGGTAGATGGCCCAGCCGCGCCATGCCAGCAGGCCGATGATGAGCAACAGGGTGATCAGGCTTGGCACACCCATATTGGATGCGGCATACAAAAACATGTTTTGATTATCTGTGGCGTCGCCCGTCGTGCCCTCGTAAAACCCAGGGACGTAACTTGGAACCAGACTGTGGAACTGATCGAAACCCTTGCCAAATATCGGAGATTCCTTGGTCATATCGATGGCGGCGTACCACAATAAAATCCGGGAATCCGCGCTTTTGTCGATGGTCGACCCGGATTCATGATCTTGATAGGTCTGCGCGACACGTGCCTTCATGGAATTGGGCACCAGCGAAGGGATGAAAAAGTAAATCGATCCGATGACCAGCAGCACCAGCACGAAAAATTTCTTGCTCTTGACAAAGGACAGGGTAAACAGTTCCATGGCGAACGCCAGATAGGCGCCGCGTGAAAACGCCGCCAGCAGCACTCGCAATCCAATCAGCACAATCGGCGCCAGCCGCAGCGATTTCCAGCGAGGAAAGTAATAGGCCCCATACGCCAACAGCGGGGCAAAGGAATAAATGATCTGCGCGGCAAATTCATTGGGCTGCCCGATGGGCCCGAGCAGGCGCGATTTTTCAATACTGCTGGCGCCGCGGGTAAACCACCATTCCTGAATTCCGTAGAGAAAAATGACCGCGGCGGAAAACATCATGTAGATGACAACCCGGCGGGCCATGTTCTTGTCTTTGATCAGGTTGACCACCAAAAAAAAGACGATGAATTGGTCGAAAAATCCGCGAACTGACAGCAGATAATTCCAGATGAAAGGATGCAGGCCGATGCGCACAATGGCGGTAATGACAGAAATCACGGCAAACCAGAACCAGATTCCGACCAGCCGGGTGAATGGAAAGGGCTGAAACAGCTTTTTTTTGTGTTTGATGGCCAAGCCGATCCACACCGAGATGAGAAACAGTTCGAGCAGATTGGTGCCGTTGACTCCGGGAGCGATCAGCACCGGATACAACTTGCTCAGCGGGTAATAAATCACCATCAGAGCCAATAACGCCTCGGGGCCCTTGCGCAATTGCACCAGCAGCAAAATACCGAAAAACAGAGCAAAGCCGTACAGCCCGATTTTTCCGGGATGGAGCTTGAACACGATGATGCTCAGCACAAAAATCGCCGGCACGGCGAGCAGCCGCAAGGTGGAACGCAGTTCCGCGCCCGCCCAGTTGGTATCGGCCTGTTCGGTCAGAGGCTGGGCCGCAGCGGGCTGCGCGGCGACCGCGCGGCGGTTGCTCTGCACGCCGGGTTTCTGGCGGGGATGCTGGCTGGCTGCACTCATGCTGATGGCCCCGGCGCACCCTTCAGGCGCGCATACAGGCGGTGGTAGCGCTGGTTGCCGATCAGGCGCTTGGCCCAGGTCTTGGCTTGTGACAGGGCCTGTGCGCGCAGCATCCGCGCCGGTGCGGCGCGGGCGAAGTCGAGGAACACGCTGTCTGGGGTGTTGGTGCGGATGGCAAGCCGCGGCAGTGGGCGGTGCTGCGGCGCCGTATGGCGGGCGGGCAGTGCGCCGATTTCAGAGCCATGCAGCACACTGAAGCCAGCTTCGCGGGCGATCTGCAGGCAACGGGCGTCGTAGCGGCCTCCTGGGAAGGACATCTGCCGCACCGGCGCCTGCAATTCCTGCGCGATGCGGGCGTGCGACTGCAGAAGTTCGCGGCGGAGTTCGGGCTCGGGCAAGTCGCTCAGGAAACGGTGTGTCTGTCCGTGGCCGCCGACCGTCATGCCGTGCTGCGCCAGCGCGCGCACCTGATCCCAGGTGCAGAAACCAGGGCGTTGGCCGATGAAGTCGGCGGTCACAAAAAACAGGGCGCTGAGGCCGCGCTGCTGAAGCAGCGGCAGGGCCAGTTCGGCGTTGCTGGCGTGGCCGTC
>JAQTVS010000079.1 GCA_028706735.1 Thiomonas sp. | reverse complement strand
TGTCGCGCGTGGTTCCGGCAATGGGGGTGACGATGGCCAGCTCCGCTCCGGCCAGGGCGTTGAGCAGCGAGCTTTTGCCGACATTGGGCTGGCCCGCCAGCACGACATGCAGTCCTTCCCGCAGCAACACGCCTTGCCGCGTTCTGGCTTGAACCTGTCGTAACGACTGCTGCAGATCCTGCAGACGTTGCGCGGCGTGCGCCTGGCGCAAAAAATCGATCTCTTCCTCTGGAAAATCAAGTGTGGCCTCGACCAACAGACGCAGTTCGACGAGTTGTGACGCCAGTCCGTGCACCGCCTTCGACAACTCGCCTGCCAGCGCCCGCGTGGCGCTGCGCGCTGCGGCTTCGGTGCTGGCGTCGATCAAGTCGGCCACGCTTTCCGCCTGGGCCAGATCGAGCTTGCCATTGAGAAACGCGCGCCGGGTGAATTCGCCGGGCTGCGCCACGCGCAACCGCATGTCGCGGCCCAGGTCCAGCAGGCGCGCCAACAACAGTTGCAGCACCACGGGACCGCCGTGGATCTGCAACTCCAGCACATCTTCTCCGGTATAGGAGTGCGGCGCGGGAAAGAACAGCGCTAGGCCCTGATCGAGCAGGCCGCCCTGACCGTCCTCGAATGGCAAATAGGTGGCGTGGCGCGGTTTCAGCGCGCGCCCGGCAATGGCGTAGGCCAGCGCGGCAAGCGATTTGCCGGACACACGCACGATGCCCACCGCGCCGCGCCCCGGCGCGGTGGCAATGGCCACCACCGGATCGGCGTCCTGTGCCAGTGCGTTCATGGCCGTGCGCCGCTGTGCGTCAACCCCGTCTCACTGGGCTGGTTTGACCGGGGTGTCAGTCAGCACGCCCACACCCATCTTCTTGTTGATGAACCATTGCTGCGCGATCGAGGTCGAGTTGTTGGTCAACCAATACAACACCAGCCCGGCGGGGAAGAAGAAGAACATGATGGAGAACGCCGCCGGCATGATCCACATCAGCCGCGCCTGCATCGGGTCCGGCGGTGTCGGATTGAGCTTGACCTGCAGGAAAGATGTCGCCGTCATGATGGCCGGCAGGATGTAGTACGGATCCTTGGCCGACAAGTCGTGAATCCACAGAATCCACGGTGCGCCGCGCAGCTCCACGCTGGACAACAACACCCAGTACAGCGCGATGAACACCGGAATCTGGATGACGATGGGCAGGCAGCCGCCCAGCGGGTTGATCTTTTCCTTGCGGTAAAGCTCGACCATGGCCTGATTCATCTTCGTCTGGTCGCCCTTGTAGCTTTCGCGCAGCGCGGTGATGCGCGGGCCCACCGCCTTCATCCGCGCCATCGACTTGTAGCTCGCCGCCGTCAGCGGGAAAAACGCCAGCTTGATCAGCAGCGTGAGCACGATGATGGACCAGCCCCAGTTCTGCACCACTTTGTGGATCATCTCCAGCAGCCAGAAAATCGGCTTGGCCAGAATGGTGACCCAGCCGTAGTCCTTCACCAGCTCAAGGCCGGGGGCGAGCGCGCCCAGCGTGCTCTCCAGTTCCGGGCCGACAAACAGCTTGGCGTCGGTGTTGATGCTCTTGCCCGGTGCAATTTGCGCAAGCGGCTGGATCACCCCCACCGCATACAGGTTCTCGCCCAGCTTGCGGGTGTACAGATCGCGCGGGCCGTTATAGGGCTCGGGCACCCAGGCCGACACGAAGTAATGCTGAATCATGGCCACCCAGCCACTGTCCGCCTTTTTCGGCGCCTCGTTGGTCTTCAGGTCCTTGAACTCGAACTTCTGGAATTTGTTGGCGTTGTCGTAATAAGCCGGGCCGGTATAGGTGTGATAGAAGTGCGACTCGTCGCCAGGCGGGATGTTGGCGTCACGCACGATCTGCATATAAAGCTGCGGGCTCACCGGCGCCGTGCTGGTATTGGTGATGGTGTTGCGCACATCCACCACATAGCTGTCACGGGTGAAGGTGTAGGTGCGCTCCAGCCGCACGCCGCCCAGGTCGGGAGAAACCAGCTTGACCTGCAGCGTCTTGGCGTCGCCCATGGTGCGCGGGCCGGGCAGCACGGTCATCTCGGTTTCGTGATTCGGGAAGTCGCCGCCAATCAGCCCGGACTGCGCCATGTATTTATTGGTGGCCGAATCATCGAACAGCACCACGTTCTTTCCGGGCTCGCTGCGGCTCTCATACTTCAACAGCTTCGCGTACACCAGATTGCCGCCGCGGGAGGAAATTTTCACATCCATCAAGTCGGTCTGGATGGCCGTGAGCTGCGCGGCAGGCTCCGCTGCCGCGGTCGTGGCCGGGGCCGTCAGGGGCGCAGATGCCGATGTCGTTCCGGGCAGAGCTGCGGCGCTTGGCGCCGCCTGCGGCACCGCGCTGGTCGGCGCGCTGGCGACTTGCGCGGGGTGGGCTGGCGGCGTTCCGAACAAATCCGTCTCGCCGTTGTAGCGCAGCCAGGAGTTGTACAGAAAAATCATCGACATGGTGAAAACCACCCAGAGCACCGAACGGCGGAGATCCATACGCAAATCCTGTTTGTAGTGAAGCAGAAGCGCCCGGGAGACTCAGGGCTTGGAAGAGAGGATTGAAGCCGGAGACTTCAGCGCCGCAGCGTTGGGCTCGGCCACACCGTGCAGCGCCGCGTCCTCTGGCAAAGACGCGCTATTGTGCATGGGCTGGGGTGACTGCGCCTCTGCGCCACCATCGTCCGCAGGGCTGATGCCGTCCATCTCGCTCGGGCGATGACGCCACGGCGCCCAGGTGAACTGCGAAGGAACAGGCTCGTGGCCCCCTTGGCACCAGGGCTGGCAGCGCAGAATGCGCACCGCACCGAGATAACTGCCAGCAGCAGCGCCGTGTTTGTCGAGCGCCTCAATGGTGTAGGCCGAGCAAGTGGGATAGAACCGGCATTGCCCGCCCACCCAGGGACTGAGCAATAAGCGGTACACACGCACCAGACCGATCAACAAATGCTTCATGCAAGGCCTTGTTCCGACACGACGACAGTGCGTTCGATCCAGGACTTGAGCAAAGCGTTCACCGCCTGCTGCACATAAGCCAGCAAAGCCGGGGAACGGGCGCTGCGAAACTCTGCTGGCAGCTTGCGCGTCAGGCGCAGCATCAGCACGGGCGCCTGCAAGTCCGCAGCCGTGGGCAGACACAATTCGCGCAGCGCCTGCCGCATCACCCGTTTGATCAGGTTGCGCCGCACCGCCGGCTTGCAAAACTTTTTCGGAATGACTAAACCCAGCCAGCACTGTCTGGCGCCAGATGACTGCGCGCTCAATTCGACAGGTGCAGCCCGGTAATGCAGTCGAAATTCTGCCTGTTGCGCGTAGCGCGCAGCAAAACACGCGGCAAACGCTTCGGGTTGCCGCAACATGTCGACTTTCAAGGAGTTTGGGCGCTCGGCGCGCTGATCCGCCATGACGTCCTGGGCCGCTGCATCATCACGCCGGGCCAGCGACATGCCGGAAATCTGAAACCCACGAGGCGCAACGTGTCAGCGTCAGCGTCAGAAAACCTCAGACTGCCAGACGCTTGCGACCCTTGGCACGGCGTGCGTTGATGACCGCACGACCACCACGCGTCTTCATGCGCACCAGAAAACCATGCGTGCGCTGGCGACGGGTCTTAGAAGGTTGATAAGTACGTTTCATGATCTCACCTTAATTAAAAATTCTGGATTAAATGAATAAAATCCAGAAAAAATTCAGTTCAAACCACTTTTGTGGACGACTTTGAAATTTGGCACTCTCTGATTTTGCTCAAATTTCCCCAGCCCTGCGCATTCGTGATTTTCAAAAAAAGCTCTCTATTGGACTAACGATTGCTCTCTTTGTCAATTTTTGACCGGATGACTTCTCGGCAACCGCAGAGCAATGCGATCTTTTTTCGGTTTCCGCGCGCCCAGGCGTTGTTTTTGCGTCGGCAAAAAATGACGGCCCGGACTGTGGATAACTTGGGCTGCGGAGTTAAACTGCCCCTTCCGGTCAACACGCTGACATGGCGTTTTTGCACTGCGCAAAAAACAATCAACCAGGCAAAAAAACTGACCAAGCGTTGCCGAGCCAGAGTTGTCTAGCCTCCCCGTTCATCCCGGTCCCCTTTCGTCACCCAGCTCCCTGCATGACTCACGAACATTCCTGGCAGCAATGCTGCGCCCAACTGGCGACTGTCATTCCCGATCAACAATTTGCTGCGTGGATCAAACCCTTGTCCGCTCCGCTCTGGAGCGAGGATGGCAGCACGGCCATTCTCCACGTCCCCAATCGCTTCAAACTCGATTGGTTGCGCTCGCAATACGCGGCCCGCATCACGGAATCCCTCAGCACCATCGTGGGACATCCGGTTCAGGTCGATTTCATTGTGCAAAAAGCACCGGCCCGCGCCGCGGTGCATCACAGCAATGGACAAGGCATTCAGCCAGCCCATGACGGCGCGCGCACCACATCAGCCGACGGCAAACCCAGTGGGGCTTCTGACTCGCAAAACGCACACCACATGCAGGCGGCAAAAGAGTCGATGGAAGCCGATGCGCTGGAGCGTTCGCGGCTCAACCCCATGCTCAGCTTTGAAACCCTGGTCACCGGCAAGGCCAATCAACTCGCCCGCGCCGCGGCCATTCAAGTGGCGGAAAACCCCGGGCGCTCCTACAACCCCTTGTTCATTTACGGCGGCGTCGGCCTGGGCAAAACCCACTTGATGCACGCGGTCGGCAATGCCTTGCTCGCTCAGCAACCCGGCGCGCGCATCCGCTACCTGCAAGCTGAACAGTTCGTCAGCGAGGTGGTGCGCGCTTACCAGCGCAAGGCGTTCGAGGAATTCAAGCGCTACTACCACTCGCTCGACTTGTTGCTGATCGATGATGTGCAGTTCTTTGCCGGTAAAGATAAAACGCAGGAAGAGTTCTTCTACGCCTTCGAAGCGCTGATCACCAAGCGCTCGCAAATCATCCTCACCAGCGATACCTATCCCAAGGAATTGCGGGAGATGGACCAGCGCCTGGTCTCCCGCTTCGACTCCGGCCTGACTGTCGCAATCGAGCCGCCAGAACTGGAAATGCGGGTGGCCATTCTGCTGCGCAAGGCCGATGTCGAGCTGATGAATCTGCCGGAAGAAGTGGCGTTTTTTGTTGCGAAGAACGTGCGCTCGAACGTGCGCGAACTCGAAGGCGCACTGCGCAAGATTCTGGCCTACGCCCGGTTCAGCGGACAGGACGTGTCGATTAGCCTGGCCAAGGAAGCGCTCAAGGATTTGCTCTCTCTGCAGAACCGGCAGGTCTCGGTGGAGAACATCCAGAAAACCGTGGCCGACTTCTACAAAATCAAGGTCGCGGACATGTATTCCAAAAAGCGCCCGGCCAGCATTGCGCGCCCCCGTCAGATCGCCATGTATCTGGCCAAGGAACTCACCCATAAAAGCCTGCCGGAGATCGGCGAACTCTTTGGCGGGCGCGATCACACCACAGTGCTTCATGCCGTGAGAAAAATCGGCCTGGAGCGCACCAAGCTGCAGGAACTCAACCAGCAACTCCACGTCCTGGAGCAGACCTTGAAGGCTTGAGCGCCTCCTGGCTTAGCTCAAAAAAAAAGAACAAGTCGTTGCGCAGCATGTGGAGAGTTTCTGGACAAGTCGGCGTTTCATCGATCAACGCGCAAGTTGTTCCAAACCATCCTTTTTCACATGGCCACTTTTCCACAGACCTGAATTGCTTTCCAGCCCGCATGCTTTCAGCGCTTTTTGTCTTATCCACAGAGCAGGCCACCCCTTACTATCACTTCTATTCTGAATAAAGGAAAAGAAAGAATGAACAGATTGACCTCGTCCCGTGATGAATTGCTCAAGCTGCTTGGGCAGGGCGCTGGCATTGTCGAACGCCGTCAGACATTGCCAATCCTCGCCAATGTGTTGATTCAGCACAACGCCCAAGGCACGCAGTTCATCACCAGCGATATGGAGGTGCAGATTCGTCTGCAGGCGGGAGAGGCGGTCCAGACTGGTGCGGAAGATGCCGCCATCACGGTCAATATGCGCAAGCTGCTCGACATCCTGCGTGCCGCTGCTGCTGGAACCGTGACGCTGGAATGGGCCGAAGGCAAGATGACCGTGCGTGCCGGGAAAAGCCGTTTCAGTTTGCAAACGCTGCCGGCAGAAGATTTCCCGCTTGTGCGTTCCGCGAGCGATTTCAGCGATCAGGTATTGCGCCTGCCGCAAAAACTGCTCAAGCGTCTGCTCGGCCTGACACATTTCGCCATGGCGCAGCATGACATCCGCTACTACCTCAACGGCATGTTGTGGGTCGCGGAAGGCCACCAGATGCACCTGGTGGCCACCGACGGGCACCGCATGACCCTGGCGACTGCCTCGCTCGAAACGGCCGTAGAACGCCGCGAAATCATCCTGCCGCGCAAAACCGTGCTCGAACTCTCCCGCCTGCTCGTTGACGACGACGGCGCGATGATCGATATCGCCCTCGCCAGCAACCAGGCCCGGTTGAGTCTGGACAACCTGGAGTTCACCAGCAAGCTCATCGAAGGCAAGTTTCCCGACTATCAGCGCGTGGTGCCCAAGGGTCACCGCAATCTGCTGCTGGTCGAGCGCAGCACGTTGCAGGCGGCCCTGCAGCGCGTGGCCATTCTGACCAACGACAAGTTCAAGGGTGTGCGCGTCAACCTCGAACCCGGGCTGCTGCGGCTCACCTCCATCAACGCCGAGCAGGAGGAAGCGCAGGAAGAGATCGACGTCGATTATGGTGGCGATTCCATCGAAATCGGCTTCAACATTGCGTATCTCATCGACGCGCTGGCCAATATGCCCACCGAACAAGTGCGCCTGGAATTGCTGGACGGCAACAGCAGCGCGCTGTTCACCATGCCCGATGAACCCAACTTCAAGTACGTGGTCATGCCCATGCGGATCTGAGCTGCAAAAACATCAACCACACGCTTTTGCTTTTATTTCCGTTTATTTACACGGAACCTGCTTTGAAAGTCTCTGATGAACGAACCGAAGAACGACAGCTACAGCGAAAATTCCATTCAAATCCTGGAGGGACTCGAAGCGGTGCGCAAACGTCCCGGCATGTACATCGGCGACACCTCCGACGGCACCGGCCTGCACCATCTGGTGTTCGAAGTCGTCGACAACTCCATTGACGAAGCCCTGGCAGGGTTTTGTGATGACATCACCGTCACCATCCATTCCGACAATTCCATCAGCGTGACCGACAACGGCCGCGGCATCCCGACCGGGGTGAAGATGGACGACAAGCACGAGCCCAAGCGCAGCGCAGCCGAAATCGCCCTCACCGAGCTGCACGCCGGCGGCAAGTTCAACCAGAACAGCTACAAGGTCTCCGGCGGTCTGCACGGCGTTGGCGTGAGCTGCGTCAACGCCCTGTCGCAATGGCTGCGCCTCGTGGTGCGGCGTGACGGCGAGGTGCACACCCTCGAATTCGCGCGTGGCGCTCTGCAAAATCGGCAGACGCAGATGATCAATGGCGTGGAAGTGTCCCCCGCGCCCATCACCGGCAAGACAGATAAACGCGGCACTGAAGTGCACTTCCTGCCCGATACCGAAATTTTCACCACGGTCGATTTTCATTACGAAGTGCTGGCCAAGCGCCTGCGCGAACTGTCCTTCCTCAACCACGGCGTCAAGATCCGCCTGGTGGATGAGCGTCAGGGCAAGGAAGAAAACTTCGCCTTCTCCGGCGGGGTGAAGGGTTTTGTCGAATACATCAATCGCGGCAAAAGCGTGCTGCACCCCAACATCTTTTACGCCCAGGCGGAAAAAGCTTCTGAAGTCGGCAGCACCATCAGCGTGGAAGTCTCCATGCAGTGGAACGACGGCTACGCCGAAACCGTGCAGTGCTTCACCAACAACATTCCCCAGCGCGACGGCGGCACCCACCTCACTGGCCTGCGCGCAGCGATGACGCGGGTGATGAACAAATACATCGACGACAACGAGCTGGCGAAAAAAGCCAAGGTCGAAATCAGCGGCGACGACATGCGTGAAGGGCTCACCTGCGTGCTGTCCGTCAAGGTGCCCGATCCAAAATTCAGCAGCCAGACCAAGGACAAGCTGGTGTCGAGCGAAGTGCGCGGTCCGGTCGAAGACCTGGTGGCCAAGGCGCTGTCTGATTACCTGCTCGAAACCCCGACCGACGCCAAGATCATCTGCGGCAAGATCATCGACGCCGCCCGCGCCCGTGAAGCCGCGCGCAAGGCGCGTGAAATGACTCGCCGCAAAGGCGTGATGGACGGCCTGGGCCTGCCCGGCAAACTGGCCGACTGCCAGGAAAAAGACCCCTCCCTGTGCGAGCTCTACCTGGTGGAGGGCGACTCAGCCGGTGGCTCGGCCAAACAGGGCCGCGACCGCAAGTTTCAGGCCATTCTGCCCTTGCGCGGCAAGATCCTCAATGTCGAGAAAGCGCGGTTCGAAAAGCTGCTTACCAGCAACGAAATCCTCACCCTCATCACCGCGATGGGCACCAGCATCGGCAAGGACGATTTCAATATCGACAAGCTGCGCTACCACCGCATCATCATCATGACCGACGCCGACGTGGACGGCGCCCACATCCGCACCCTGCTGCTGACCTTCTTCTTCCGCCAGATGCCCGAAATCGTTGAGCGCGGGCACATTTACATCGCCCAGCCGCCGCTCTACAAAGTCAAGCACGGCAAGGACGAGCAATATCTCAAGGACGGCACGGAGCTTGACGCCTACTTGCTGCGCGTGGCGCTGAAGGACGCCGCCATCCACCGCCCCGACACTCCGGCGCCGCTGGCTGGCGACACGCTCGAACAGCTCGCTCGCCAGCATGTGCTGGCCGAGGCCGTGATTGCCCGGCTCGGCGTGTTTATGGATGAACAGGCACTGCGCGCCATCGTCGACGGTGTCGTCGTCGATCTCGACCACGCAGCGCAAGCAAGTGCTGACGCGATGGCGGCTTATCTGGCGCAGCACACCGACCACGGTGAAGCGCCGCAAGTGCTGGCCGAGATCGACCCGCGTACCGAAAAGCCGTTTCTGCGCATCGTGCGCCGCCATCACGGCAACCTCAAGTCCACCGTGCTGCATGCCGACTTCGTTCACGGCGCCGACTACGCCGTGCTGGCGCAGGCCGCGCAGACCTTCCACGGCCTCATTGCCCCAGGCTCCACCGCGCGGCGTGGCAACGGCGACAACGCCAAGGAAGCCGCTGTGGCCAGCTTCCGCGAAGCCATGGACTGGCTCATCCGCCAGGCCGAAAACACCGTGGGCCGCCAACGCTACAAAGGCCTGGGCGAAATGAACCCCGAACAGCTCTGGGAAACCACCATGGACCCGGCAGTGCGCCGCCTGCTGCGCGTGCAGATCGACGACGCCATCGAAGCCGACCGCGTGTTCACCATGCTCATGGGCGATGAAGTCGAACCCCGCCGCGAGTTCATCGAAACCAACGCCCTGCGAGCCGCGAATCTGGATGTGTGAGTTTGCAGGGTGTCGAATGACACAGAAAATGAAAAATGTGCCAGGTAAGTGAAAAATTACTGACACAGATAGTGAAAAGATTTCATACGCGCTGAACACCAAAACAAGCGGTATGTCAGTAAGGCAGTGTTGAGACGGCCAATGATTGGAAATTCGTAGTGTGTTGATACAAGCGGAGCTCAGGCTACTCCGGGGGCCTGCTTATTTGGCAATCGTTCAACTGCTTGGCTGTTTCTAACTTGAGTGTTTCTGTCAAAGGCCCGCTTCTCGGCCTTATGCAAAGCTTTGCATAAGGCCGAGCAGCGGCCGTTTATGGTTTATAGATGCAGATTTACAGCGCACTAGTCGCTACGTTCGACGCGTGTGCCATGCGCCGCGACGGTCACGCCGGCTAAAAATTGCTCCTGTGCTTCGAAGCAA
>JAQTVS010000421.1 GCA_028706735.1 Thiomonas sp. | reverse complement strand
GGCGTTGAGCGCCTTGCCCTGCGCGGTGAAGATTTGCGCGTTGGCCGAGAGCAGGTCGCGCCGCTCCATGCCGGGGCCGCGCGGGCGGGCGCCGACCAGCAGGGCGTAGTCCACCTCTTTGAACGCCGTCATCGGATCGCCGTGCCCACTCATGCCGACCAGCAGCGGAAAGGCGCAGTCTTCCAGCTCCATCATCACGCCCTTGAGCGCCTTTTGCGCCTTTTCATCGGGAATTTCGAGCAGTTGCAGAATGACAGGCTGATCTGCGCCGAGCATCTGGCCGGAAGCGATGCGGAACAGCAGCGCGTAGCCGATCTGGCCGGCTGCACCGCTGACGGTGACGCGTACGGGGGCTTTGGACATGGTGATGAACTCCTGGGTCGTTGTCGGTCTATGGCGCAGCGTTCATGGGTGGAACGAAGCCGCCGTCACACAGCTTGCCGCCCGGCGGCGGGGGCGCAGGCGTTGTGCACTGCACTAGCCGGGCGAGTGTAGGCCGGGCATTGCGCGGCGTCAATCACTCATCTGTCTTATATAAGATGTTTTTTATCAAACCCTGGACAAGGCAGCCCTCCCTATGCTGCAATGCACGGCATGATGGTGTCCCGCACTGCTCCCGATTCAGCGCCCGAGGCGCAAGCGCCTGCTGCATCCAACCCGAGTTTCAGTCCTTTGTACCGGCAGATCAAGGGACTGATCACGCGCAGCCTGCAGCACGGCGACTGGAAGCCGGGTGAACTCATTCCCAGCGAATCCGATCTGGCGCGGCGGTTTGGCGTCAGCCAGGGCACGGTGCGCAAGGCGGTCGACGAACTGGCTGCCGAGGGCTTGCTGCTGCGCCGGCAAGGGCGTGGCACATTTGTTTCCACGCATCATGAGGAGCGGGTGAAATTCCGCTTTCTGCGGCTGGTGCCGGATGCTGCAGTCGAGGGAGAGCGTGCCGCTCCGCAGCCGATGGAGCGGCAGTTTCTGGAATGCAAGCGCGCCCGCGCCTCGCAAGAGGTGGCACGGGTGCTCGGCATCAAGTCTGGCGAAAGCGTGACGCAGATCCGGCGTTTGCTGCTGCTCGCGGGCAGCCCTGTGGTCTATGAAGACATTTATCTCCCCGGGCCCGCTTTTCGCGCCCTGACTTCGGAGCGGCTGGAGAGCTATCGCGGCCCGCTTTATGCTCTGTTCGAGTCCGAGTTTTCCACCCGCATGGTGCGGGCGGAGGAAAAGCTGCGCGCGGTCAACGCAACCGAGCAGGAGGCACGGCTGTTGCAGGTCAAGCAAGGCGAGGCTTTGCTGCTCGTGGAACGACTGTCATTCAGCTATGGTGAACTGCCTGCAGAATACCGTCGCGGGCTGTATGACACCCGGCATCACCATTATCGAAATGAGCTGAACTGAACCGCCTGGAGCGCAAAACTGCTGCTGGCAGGCGGGTCGTTGGCATGCTGCAATGCAATAGACTGGAAACCACAAGAAAATTTCGAAGCGTTTTGCTGCGACTTCGAATCGACCAATAAACGGCATCTCGCCAAGCAACGTCCGTTCACAACGAGGTCAGCGTCATGACTAAGCCAACTTCGCCGCCGGCCCGGCCGGTTTACCGCAACATCCACATCTCTCAGATTGTGGCGTATCGCCTGCCGTTGGCGGGCATCGTGTCCATCTTGCACCGGGTCAGCGGCGCGGTGATGTTTCTGGCGCTGCCGCTGGTGCTCTGGGTGTTCGACGACAGCCTGCGCAGCGCCGACAGCCACGCAGCCATCGCGCAGTTCCTGTCGCACTGGTTCGTCAAGCTCATTCTGCTCGGGCTGTTCTGGGCGCTGGTGCATCACCTCGTCGCCGGGGTGCGGCATCTGTGGATGGATGCGTTCCATGCCGTGAGCAAGGCGCAGGGCTTGCAACTGGCCCTCATCACTTTTGCGGTGTCGTTGAGTCTCACCGCGCTGTTCGGCCTCAAGCTGCTGGGGGTGTACTGACATGGCTGCCGACAAGATTGGAAACAAGCGCCTGGTCGTCGGGGCGCACTACGGCCTGCGCGACTGGATGGCGCAGCGCGTCACCGCCGCCGTGCTCGCGGTGTTCACCCTGGTGCTGCTGGTGTATTTCCTCGCGCCCGGCCCGCTGAGCTACGACCGCTGGCACGGCCTGTTCGCGCAGCAGTGGATGAAGCTGCTGACCTTCGTGACGGTGCTGGCGCTGGCCTACCACGTCTGGGTGGGCATGCGCGACATCTGGATGGATTACGTCAAACCGGTGAGCGTGCGTCTGCTGCTGCAGATTGGCACCATTCTGTGGCTATTGGCTTGCGCGGGCTGGGCCCTGCAAGTGTTGTGGAGAGCGTAAATGCAGGTCAGCAATCGAAAATTCGATGTGGTGGTGGTGGGCGCAGGCGGATCAGGCTGCGCTGTGCGCTGCAACTGGCGCGCGCCGGGCTGGACGTGGCGGTGCTCTCGAAGGTGTTCCCCACGCGCTCGCATACGGTCGCGGCGCAGGGCGGCATCGGTGCTTCGCTGGGCAATATGAGCGAGGACAACTGGTACTGGCATATGTTCGACACCGTCAAAGGCT
>JAQTVS010000420.1 GCA_028706735.1 Thiomonas sp. | reverse complement strand
GCGCGCCGTAAAGCAGCAGGTGCACGATGCGCGACACCAGCAGCCAGGTCTTGCCGCTGCCGGCGCAGGCCTCGACGACGACACTGTGCTTGGGATCGAGCGCGATGCGGTTATCCATCAGCCCTCTCCCCTCCTGAATCCTGACTCCCCGCTCCAGCGGTCCATTCCCCCTTGCGGCACACGCCGCGCATTTCGCAATAGCTGCATACCGCGTCAATCCCGTTCGCAGGCAGCCCTGCACCTGCATGTATGCGGCCCATTACTTGCACCAATCGCTCGGCGTTGAGCTGCGCCAGTTGCGCGATGTCGTGCGGTGGCGCGATTTCTTTCACCTTGCCATTATCGATACTGACGAACATCGCCTCGTCCGCTTCCTGCGCCCAGGCATAGCAGGCAAGCTGCACGTCCTCGCCGGCTTCCTTCAGCTTGTTGCGCAGCGACTGGTCGTTTTGCAGCTTGTAATCGAGCACGCGCTGTGCGCGCTCCTTCACGTCGAGCCGGTCGATGCGCCCGCGCAGGCGCACGCCGTCCAGTTCCCGTTCGAACGCGCGCTCCGCGGCGGCGTAATACCAGCCGTCCTCTTCGTTGTGCGCCTGCCACACGAGATAGTCCGGCAGCGACTTGAACCAGCGCTCCAGCCAGGCGCGCGCGGTGAAATCCTGTTGCAGCAGGTCGGCAAACACTTCCGTGCTGATCCGCCGCAATGCGTCTTCCATCTCCGCCGCGGGATGTTCGTTCACCGCCGGATAACGTTCGTGGAAGCGGCGCAGGATGTCATGCACGCGCTCGCCGTAGTCACGCTTCTCGATCGCTTCCGGCACCTCGTCCAGTTCGTTCAGGCGCAGAATGTGGCGCGCGTAATACTGGTACGGGCACGCCACCAGGCTGTTGTAGGCGCTGATCGAAACGCCGGCTGGAACCGCTTCCGGCGCCACCGCCGGCGCGGGCTGCGCCGCCGGCGGCAACTCGACTACATGCGCTTCCTCCGCGGCCAGATAGGCGTACAGCTCGCGCTCGCCCAGGTCGCCGTGCTCCTGTTCGAAGACGTCGCGCAGCATTTGCAGATATGGGCTGAGCAGTCCCGGTTCGCCGTTCTTTTCGCGCTGCCAGGTGACCAGCACGCAGTCGTTCAGCGCGAGCAAGGCATGCAGATCGTCGCGCTGGCGCGAAGCATGCTGGCCCAGCGTCGGCAGGTCGAGACTGGCGCGCACCGCGTCGTTGA
This sequence comes from Thiomonas sp., assembly GCA_028706735.1. Lineage (GTDB taxonomy): Bacteria > Pseudomonadota > Gammaproteobacteria > Burkholderiales > Burkholderiaceae_C > Thiomonas. The sequence goes on along the minus strand of JAQTVS010000420.1, from coordinate 1,340 downwards.
ACCAGCGCCCGCCGTCCGCGACGCTGGGCAGGTGATCGGCATCGCAGCCGAGCAGCAGCACCGCATCGAAACTGCGCCAGCGCGTCGCCGCGAGATGGGTGAAGCGCACCGGACTGTCGATGCCGCTGTCGCGGTAAGTCTGGCGGTCGAATTGCTGTGCCAGCCAGCGCCGCCATTCCACAAATGCATAACGCCCGCCGTCGTCCGCCAGTTCCCGGCGCCAGTTTTCCAGCGCGCGCAGCAACTGCTGGCCGGCATCGTCCTGCTGCAAGCCGCCGTCGATGCCCAGCACCGCCAGGCTTTCCAGCAGTGCGGCGAGCCAACCGGACAAAGGTTTCTTTCTGCCCCGCTCCAGCAACGCCGCCGCCTGGCGCAGGCGCGCGAGCGGCCGTTGCAGCACGGCAGTATCAGCCGCAAGCGCCCTGAACTTCTCCAGGCCGGAGACCACGCCGTGTTTGCGCAGCAACTGTTCCAGCTGGTACACCGCCGCCTTGTGTTCGCCCGGCGCCATGTCGGAATAAATGAACGGCGACTTCAGCAGGTCGAGCAGATCGTGATGGTAGAAATCGCTCTGCAGCGCGGTGAGCCAGCGGTCGAGCACCGAGCTTACCGACAGCGTCGCGAAGGTCCAGCCGGTTTCGTCTGTCACCAGCACCCGGGCCCGCTCCAGCAAGGCGCGCAGGCGCCGTGCCACCAGGCGGTCCTGCGCAACCACGGCGATGTCACGCTTGCCCTCATGTAACCAGCGGCGCACTTGCAGCGCCGCGGCGCGCGCTTCCTGTTCGAGCGAGGTGGCGGCAAAGAAGCGCAGGCTGCTTACCATTTCCCCACCCCTTTCCCACCAGCGGGAGAGGGGGTTGTGTTCCTCCCCTCGCCCGTTTACCGGATATCCAGCGACTTGCCCGCTTGCAGGCTTAGTCGAATGGCGAGTGGTTCCATCAGGGGGGCTGGGGGAGAGGGATGGGGAGAAGGTTATCATCTCGCGCAGATCAAACACCGTCACCGGCGCATGTTGCGCATATTCGTCGAGGAAACGCTGTTCCAGCGTTTCCCAGTCCGACGTGCGCAACACATACAATGGTTGTGCTGCGCGCTGCGCCAGCAGCGCCAGGCGTTGCTGGTAGGCGCGCGCGCCGTCCAGTTCGGCACTGTCCTGCATCGCGCGCCACAGCTCGAACACCAGCCGTGCTTCCAATTGCAGCGTGCTGTTCGCGCGCGCCTGGCAGGCCTGCTGCACCGCGGCAGCGAAGGAATCGGCATCGACGGGCAACGCGGCCAGCGCGTGGGTCAGTTCGTCGAACAATTCCAGCAATTCCTGCACCATGCTCCATAAACCGGCC
>JAQTVS010000419.1:1846-2563 GCA_028706735.1 Thiomonas sp. | reverse complement strand
CACCAGCCCCGCCTACCCGCCCGGCCCCTATCGCTTCATCGACCGCGAATTCTTCGTGGTGACCTACCGCACCGATCCCAAGGTGCTGCGCGCCATGATTCCCGAGCCGCTGGAGCCCGCGGGCGATCTGGTGAAGTTCGAGTTCATCCACATGCCCGACTCCACCGGCTTTGGCGCGTACACCGAATCCGGGCAGGTCGTGCCGGTGCTCTACAAGGGCAAGCCAGCCACCTATCAGATTGCGATGTACCTCGACGACGAAGCGCCCATTGCCGGCGGACGGGAAATTTGGGGCTTTCCGAAAAAGCTCGCCAAGCCGCATATGAGCGTGGCGGCCGACACCCTGCTGGGCACGCTCGACTATGGCCCGGTGCGCATTGCCACCGGCACCATGGGCTACAAGCACCGTGCGCTCGACACCGCCAAGGTGCTGGCTTCGTTGCAGCAGCCCAACTTCCTGCTCAAAATCATTCCGCATGTGGACTGCACCCCGCGCATTTGCGAACTGGTGCAGTACGACCTGGAGGACATGGTGGTGAAAGGCGCCTGGGAAGGCCCCGCCGCGCTGGAGCTGCACGCCCACGCGCTGGCTCCGGTGGCGTCGCTGCCCGTGTTGGACGTGGTGTCTGGCGTGCACATCCTCACCGACCTCACTCTGGGCCTGGGGCGCGTGGTGCACGACTATCTCAAACCTTGAAGCCTTCGACTCCCGCGCTC
>JAQTVS010000419.1:0-1836 GCA_028706735.1 Thiomonas sp. | reverse complement strand
CGCTCAACCACTCAACCTGTCGCATAGGGAGGCTGTGAACGAACCTCTTGGACGGTGCAGAAAAACAAGGAGCGAATCAGACCGGATATAACGCCGATTCCCCGGCAATGACGCACTGTTCCGTAGGGCCAGCCCCCCACGTACCGGGGTGATTGACAGGGAATTGTCGCCAGGGTTCGGCCTGCTCGACACTGATGCGCTAAATTTCAACCCTCCACTAATACAACCGTTCACACCGAGACCATGATGAAATCTCTACTGCCCTGCATGCAGTTTCCCGACCTCGCCGCGGAGGCCCGCCATGTCTGAAAAAATTGGCGGCATCGACCGCATTGACCGCCGCCTGCTCAACCTGCTGCAGGAAGACGGCCGCATCGCCAATCTGCGTCTGGCGCAATTGGTCAATCTTTCGCCCACCGCCGTGCTTGAGCGCGTCAAGCGCCTCACGCGCGATGGCTTCATCCTCGGCTACGAAGGACGGCTCAACCCCAACCTGCTGGGCGCCGGGCTGATGGTGTTCGTCGAAGTGCAGCTTGACCGCTCGGTGGCCGACAGCTTCGCTGCGTTCCAATCCGCCATCAAGGTGCGCCCGGAGATTCTGGAATGCCATATGGTGGCCGGCAACTTTGACTATCTGCTCAAGGTGCGCGTGGCCGATATGGCGGCCTACAAGACTTTTGTCTCCAATGTCATCGCCAACCTGCCCGGCGTGCGTGAAACCCGCTCCTTCGCCGTGATCGACGAGGTGAAGGACACCACCCGCCTGCAAGTCGAACTCTGATCGACTTGCGGCCGCCCCAGGCACGCGCGAATCTGACCGGTTCGCGCGTGCTTTTTTTGTGTTTACTTGCTGGTCTTCGGCGTGAGCAGCACTAGCACGGCGCACAGCACCATGAACCCGGCGAGCACCAGAATGCCGCCGTTTGTGCTCTGCGTGGCCTGCTTCACCCAGCCAATGATGGACGGGCCGAAGAACCCGGCCAGATTGCCCAGCGCGTTGATCAGCGCAATGCCCGCCGCCGCCGCTGTGCCCGCCAGAAACGCGTTGGGCAGCGCCCAGAACAGTGGCAGCACCACCATGATGCCCACCGTGGCCAGCGTCAACGCGGCCATCGCCAGCGCGGTGTCCGTGCTCCAGAAGGTGGACAGCACTAGCCCCACTGCGCCCAGCAACGCCGGAATCGCCACATGCCAACGGCGCTCGTGGCGCTTGTCCGAGCTGCGGCCCACCAGAATCATCGCCACCACCGACACGCCGTAAGGCAGCGCCACCAACCAGCCGATGGTCAGCGGATCGGTCACGCCGGTCGACTTGATCAGCAGCGGCAGCCAGAAGCTCAGGCCGTACAGGCCAATGACCACGGAGAAGTAGATCAGCGCCATGAGCCACACGCGCGGATCGGCCATGCCCTGCAGCGCAGAGTGCGCCTGTTTGGTCTGCGCCTCCTGGTCGAGCGCGTGCTGCAGCGCGTTTTTCTCGTCTGCGCTCAGCCACTTGGCGTGCTGGATGCCGTTGTCGAGATAGAACAGGGTGATGACGCCCAGCACCACGGCCGGCAGGCCTTCGAGCACGAACAACCACTGCCACCCGGCCCAGCCGTGATGGCCGTGAAAGTGGTGCAAGATCCAGCCCGACACCGGCCCGCCGATCAAGCCGGAGAGCGGCACCGCGCTCATGAACCAGGCGGTCATCTGGCTGCGCCGCGCCGCCGGGTACCAATAGGTGAGATAGAGGATGATGCCCGGGAAGAAGCCAGCCTCGGCCACGCCGAGCAGAAAGCGCATCACATAGAACTGCGTCGGCGTGGTGACGAACAGCGTCAGCGCGGAAATCGG
>JAQTVS010000418.1 GCA_028706735.1 Thiomonas sp. | reverse complement strand
ACCGTCGACATATTCACCCATGCGCGGTAGGGGAATGACCACATCCTCGTTGATCTTGAAGGCGTTGGTATGACGGGCAATGGCGGCGGTGCGCTTGCGGTCGAGCCAGAACTTCTTGCGCGATTCGGCACTGACGGCAATGAAGCCCTCTCCGACACGGGCGTTGGCGATGCGCACCACCTCGGAGGTGGCACGCGCCACGGCGGCCTCGTCCTCGCCGACGATGTCGCCGAACAGTGCCATTTTGGGCAGGACGCCACGCGCGCTTTTGGTGGCGTAGCCCACCGCCTTCAGATAGCGGTCGTCCAGATGTTCCAGCCCGGCGAGGATGGCGCCGCCGGGCCTGGCGTCGAGAAAGTCCTTGATCTCGACAATGCTGGGGATTGCCTCGCGCGCCTGGCCGAAAAACTCCAGGCACACGGTGCGCACATGCGGCGGCATGCGATGCAGGATCCAGCGCGCGCTGGTGATGATGCCGTCACACCCCTCCTTCTGCACCCCGGGCAGGCCGGCGAGGAATTTGTCGGTCACGTCCTTACCCAGCCCGGACTTGCGGAACTGCGGACCCGGAATGTCCAGCACCCGACTGTGCTGCACCGTCACGCCGTCGGCGGCCAGGGTGCGCACTTCGAAATGCGCGACGCCCACATCGTGAATCTTGCCCAGGTTGTGGTCGAGACGCTGCACCTCGATCCAGCGTCCCTGCGGATCGACCATGCGCCAGGACACGAGGTTGTCGATCGCCGTGCCCCAGAGCACCGCCTTCTTGCCCCCGGCATTCATCGCCACATTGCCGCCGACGCAGGAGGCGTCGGCCGAGGTCGGATCGACCGCGAACACCAGTCCGGCAGCCTCCGCCGCGTCCGCCACGCGCTGCGTCACCACACCCGCCGGCGTCTGGATGGTGGGCACCGGATGCGCCACCCCGGGCAGTTCCAGATATTCCACCGCGCCGATCCGGTCGAGTTTTTCGGTATTGATCACCGCACTCTTCCACACCAGCGGCACCGCACCGCCGGTATAGCCGGTGCCGCCTCCGCGCGGAATGATGGTGAGGCCCAGTTCGATGCAACCCTGCACCAAGCCGGCAATCTCTGCCTCGGTGTCGGGACACAGCACGACGAAGGGATACTCCACCCGCCAGTCGGTGGCATCGGTGACGTGGCTGACCCGGGCCATGCCGTCGAAGCGGATGCTGCCCTGCGCGCTATGCCGGCCCAGCACCTTGCGCGCGCGCTGGCGCAGCGCGGTGGCCTCGTCGAACCATGCGGAGAATGCGGCCACGGCGTCGTGCGCGCGATCGAGCAATTGGCGTACAAGTCCATCCCGCTGCGCATCTGCGCCATCGCGGTGCGCACTGTCGTCGCGCCTGCGGTCGATTTCGCGCAAGCGGTGACGCAAGGCGCCGATCAACGCGTTGCGCCGCTTGCGGCTTTGCAGCAGATCGTCCTGCAAAAAAGGATTGCGCTGCACCACCCAGATATCGCCCAGTACCTCGTACAACATGCGCGCCGAGCGACCGGTACGACGCTCCTGTCGCAACTGGCTGAGCCAGCCCCACGCTTCTGCGCCAAGCAGGCGCATGACCACTTCGCGGTCCGAAAACGACGTGTAGTTGTAGGGAATCTCACGCAGGCGAGGCGGCGCATCTGTCGCCGCAGAGCCAAGTGCAGAGGCCAGAACTGGTGCTGTGGGCACAGGAGCGTTCATCGAGAAACGGCAATCCGGTTAAAGCCCCATTGTAAGGAGCCGATGGATTTCCCTGTGCAGGACGGACCGTCATTCCCCAGCCGGTGCAGGTCATCTTCGCCACCGGGAACCCGGTGGCGACTACACGATGCCTACGGCGCTCAGCCCTTGGCGGCGGCAGCGACGAAAATTTCCACCCGCCGGTTCGCTGCGCGGCCCGCGGCGGTGGCATTGCTCGCCACCGGGTTTTGTGGACCCAGGCCCTGCGTGGTGATGCGCTGCGCCGCGACACCTCGGGAGACCAGAAAGTTTTTCACCGTCACTGCACGGTTTTCCGACAGCGGATAGTTGATGGCGTCGCTTCCAGTACTGTCGGTGAACCCGAACACCTGCACTGTCTCGGCCGGATTCTGATTCAACCCCGTGGCCAGGCTCTCCAGGATGGCGTACATGCGCGGATTGAGTTGCGCGCTGCCGGTGGCGAATCCCGCATCCGCCGGGATGTTCATTTTCAATCGATTGTCCTGGGTTTGCGTGACCTGCACACCCGTTCCGGCGGACGCCGCCTGCAGATCCTGCTTCTGCTTCTCGAGATGCTGGTTCCACAAATACCCGCCCAAAGCGCCGACCGCCGCACCCGCAACCGCGCCCGTGGCAGCGCTCTTGCCCGTATTGCCGCCAGCCGTCAGCGCACCGATCACCGCGCCCGCCGCCGCACCGATTCCCGCGCCGCTGGCAGTGGATTTTTGCGATTCGCTCATATTCGCACACCCTCCCAGAGACAGCGCAATCAGGCTGGCGCTGAGCAGGACTGCGGTCGATTTTTGCTTGATCATGAGAAGCTCCTTATTTTGGCATTCGAGGTAAAGACCTCGTAC
>JAQTVS010000417.1 GCA_028706735.1 Thiomonas sp. | reverse complement strand
GGGGGTGGGAAACTCTTCGGACGGCCCGGCGAGTTTCTCAGGAGCGCCCCCAGACCTGCCGCTGCGCGCCAGCCCCCCCGAGGGGGTGAGAAACTCTTGGGACGGCCCGGCGAGTTTCCCAGGAGGTTGAAGGTGTGTTCAGATACAGCAGGCTGATCATCAGGCGCAGGGGCAGCTGCGGCCGCCCGGCGGGGCTGACGCCTGCGCTCACTTCCCTGGGCGCCGAGCGGGTTAAGGCGCTGACGTTGTTCGCGCCCACAGCGGTTTCATCCGCTTGCGCAGCGCGTCGTATTCGCGGTTGATCCGCGCAATTTCTGCGTTCTGCCCGGAAATCAGCGTGATTTCCTGCTGAGTCAGCACCTTGTTCTCGTCGAGCTTGGTGCGCAATTCCAGGGGCAGCGGACTCTGAGGATAAAACTGCGCGTCAATGTTCAACTGCTTGCGTTGGCGCTCCAGCGAGGCGAGTTGCTTTTTTGCATCCTGAATCAGCGAATGAGGCCGGTCGAGATCGTTCACCCGGGCCTGCTCCAACGCAGCCTCATTCGGGTAGCGCAACAATAGGGCGCGATTCTCCCGCTGCTGTTCGCGCTGCTGCCTGGCAAGACTCTGCGCTGCCGCTCCGTCTTGCGCCGCCTGTGCTTGCTCTTTCATGGTCAGAATGCGGCGGCGCACAGTGCCATCAGAGCCGATGACGCGGCCCCCGTAAGTCAGGCAATCATTTGTCAGCCGGTCACTGGACGTCAGCGTTCCATTCGCGTCCCGGCAAAGATAGATGTCAGCATGCGCCCCCTGCGCCGCACCAAGCAGAAGACAGAAGAGAAAAGAGCGAAAGCGGGGCGGGATCAATTTCATGAACAGCGAAGTGGGGTGTCCTGCAACAATGTGGAAAGCGGCGGCAGCGTTGACGGATTGCTGTTTATTGTGCCTTGCTTTTTTCCCCTGCAGGCATGATCTGTGTCGTTTCTGCGCTCCGCCCCAAAGAACCCGTTCCATCTGGCGGTTTCTATCATCCAACCCGACCGATTGCCATGATCCCTTTCCCGTTCCGTGTGACTTCCCTCAACCTCAACGGCGTGCGCTCGGCAGCAAGCAAGGGCGTGGACCTCTGGCTGCGGGAACAGGCCCGCCCGGACGTGATTTGCGTGCAGGAACTCAAAGCACTGGATGCGGATATGACCCCGGCTCTGCGCGAATTGGGCGGGTTGTCCGGCGCGTTTCACTATGCGGTCAAGCCCGGATATAGCGGAGTTGGCCTGTATTGGAAGCACACGCCAGACGACCTGCGCATCGGCTTCGGCCACGCCGAATTCGACGCCGAAGGGCGCTATGTGGAGGCGACATACAAGCTCACGGGTGGCAAGCGACTGGCCATCGTGTCCGCCTACTTTCCGTCCGGTTCCAGCTCGGACGAGCGCCAGCAAGCGAAATTCCGCTTTCTGGCTGATTTTTATGAGCATCTTCGCGCGTTGAAATCTGCGGGAGAGGTGCTGCTGTGCGGGGACATCAATATTGCGCACAAGGAAATCGATCTGAGGAACTGGAAAGGCAACCTCAAGAACAGCGGCTTTTTGCCGGAAGAGCGCGCCTGGATGACGCGCTTGTTGGATGAACTGGGCTATGTCGATGTGTTCCGCCAACTCGACCCCAACCCTGACCGCTACACCTGGTGGAGCAACCGCGGACAGGCGCGGGCAAAAAACGTCGGATGGCGGATCGACTACCACCTTGCAACACCTGGCATGGCGGCGCATGCAAAGCCTGGAAGCGCTTGGATCTACACAGACCAACGCTTTTCAGATCACGCCCCGCTCAGTATTGATTACGCCTGACGAATCAGCTTGCAGGTGCAGGTGCTGGTGCAGGTGCAGAGCATGTTCTTGCCGCTTGAACCAATTTGCCCCACGCTATCGGGGCAAGTCCAAATCCTTCAGCACTATTTAGCCGGATGTCATAGCGCAACGCCGAACAAAACGGAATAAAAATCCGTAAAGCATTGATTTCATAATAGCCTTGTCCAACGAGGAATGCGCGTCATTCCAACGAGAGAAGAGTCTGAGCGAAGGTTGAGAGTTGCGTTGCGATCGGGTTCATCATCTTCTGGATGGTGATCAACGTGGACGACATGCGACTGACCACAATCGCGCAACTTGATACACGCTGGCCACCCCAAACTGCTCCACTTATGGCCGGTCAAACTGCCCCCGGCGGGGCGGTCGGATGATGCCTATTCGGCGGTGGCGATGCGTGAGGCGGCCTCCTTCAGACGGTCACTCTTTCCCTCGAACTCCAGCATGGCGCAGCGGTGCATGAGCCGGTCGAGGATGGTGGTGGCCATGGTGGCATCGCCCAGAAAATTGCCCCAGTCCTGCACCATGCGCTTGGAGGTGATGATGATGGAGCGGCGCTGCTTGTAGCGCTGGTGCACGATGGATTGCGGTGCGCATTCAGCGATCGTGGACGCCTGTTTCATTCTGATCGTGGACGCGCCGGGGGAGCGCGCAAGCGATGGGTTCAATGGATTGCGAAGCCGTCAATCAGCAGCAAATCGAGCTTGGCCGGTTGGGTCATGCCGGGGGCATGGCTGCCGTCGCCGTGGGCGGC
>JAQTVS010000078.1 GCA_028706735.1 Thiomonas sp. | reverse complement strand
AATGTGTTCCCTTTAAGAAAGACTGTCCACGTATAAAAAAGGCTGTCCACGACGTCCACGACTGTCGGCGCCGATTGAATTTTGACCCACCGCGCCGATCCAATATTGACCCGGGGATGGAAGCCGACCGCGTGACGGTCGGTTGTGGATAAGTGTAGGTCTATGGCTGTTTCGTGGCCCTCCCAGATGCATTGATGTTGGCGCGGGGGAGTCCGTGAAGGCCGTAGGCCGTAACGGACTCCCCCGCGCGGCGCTCGCTCAGATGTCGGCCTCGGCTGGCAGCTGCTTGTCGGCCCGACGCGCCTGCTCGCGAGCCTTGATGCGCTTCTTGGCCACCGCCGTGCTGTGCAAGAACCGGTAGCTCTCGTTGCCGGTCTCGACGATGTGGCAGTGATGCGTGAGCCGGTCCAGCAAAGCCGTTGTCATCTTCGCGTCGCCGAACACGCTCGACCACTCGGCGAAGTCCAGGTTGGTCGTGATCATCACGCTGGTGTGCTCGTACAGTCGGCTCAGGAGATGGAACAGCAACGCCCCGCCGGCCTGGCTGAACGGCAGGTAGCCCAGCTCATCGAGGATGACGAGGTCCATGCGCAGCAAGCTCAGCGCGATGCGTCCGGCCTTGCCTTGGGCCTTCTCCTGCTCCAGCGCGTTGACCAGGTCCACCGTCGAGTAGAACCGCACCCGCTTGCCGTGCCGGGTGATGCCCGACACGGCGATAGCCGTGGCCAGGTGGGTCTTGCCCGTGCCAGGCCCGCCGACGAGCACGACGTTCTGCGCAGCGTCAGTGAACGCCATCTCAGTCAGCGTGTGGATGAGCTTGCGGTCCACCGGCGAGCCCTCGAAGTCGAAGCCCGCCAGGTCGCGGTGCACCGGGAACTTCGCGGCATGCATCTGATGGCTCACCGAGCGCATCGCGCGGTCCGTGGTCTCGGCCTGCAGCAGGTGTTCGAGCAGCCAGCGCGAGCTCTCCAAGGCGGCACTTCCCCCTTGCTCGACCAGATCGGCCCAGGCCCCGGCCATGCCGTGCAAGCGCAACTGCTTGAGTTCGACGGCAAGCTCACGCATGGTCGGCCTCCTCGGTGTTGACGGTGACGGTTCCGGTGCGCAGGCTGTCGTAGCGCTCGGTGTTGGCCCGCGGAGGTGTGCTCACCTGCAGCGCCGTGGCCGCACTCTCCGGCACCGGCACGGCGTTCAGCCGGGCCAGCACGTTGAGGACGTGCTCGACGCTGACCCGTCCTCGTCGCGCGCTCTCCAGCGCCAGTTCCACCGCCACCAGCACGGCGTCCAACCCTGCCGCCGGCACGATAGCCAGCACCTGCGCCATCACGCGGTCACCGCCTGGGTCGCGCAGCAAGGCCCGGCGCAATTGCTGCAGCGGCTTGGGGCTTCGGCGAAGGGCGCGCCGTTGCGCAGTGCCCCTGGCTTCCTCTGGATCAAGGGGATGTAGTGCTGCCAGTTGTACTGGGTCTGGCCGCGGTCGCTCAGGCGCTCGTGGCTGGCCACCACCGCATCGTCAACCACAATGACGATCTTGCCGGGGTACAGCCGAGTGCTGACCGCCTGCCCGGCCAACTCGCATGGCACCGAGTAGCGGTTACGCGCCACCACAACCAGGCAAGTGCTGCTCACCCGCGCCGGGTTCTCCACGTAGCCATCGAAGGGCTCGGGCATGGGCATGAGGTGCGGCCGCTCGTTGTCGAGCATCTCGGCCACACTGAACTGGTCGTGCTCGGGGTGGCGCACCTCGTCCCATAGCGTCCGGCAGCGGTCGCCCAGCCAGGCGTTGAGTTCGGTGAAGCTGCCGAACTTCATCTTGTTCGCGCAGGTCCAGATGCGGCGGCGGCTGTCCTGCACGTTCTTCTCGACCACTCCCTTCTCCCAGCCCGAAGCGACGTTGCAGAAGTCGGCGTCGAACAGGTCGTGCGCGCACATCACGGCAAAGCGCTTGTTGACGGTGCGGCCCTTGCCTCGTCTGACCTTGTCGACCGCGGTCTTCATGTTGTCGTAGATGCCGCGCCGGGCAATGCCACCCATCGCCGCAAACGAACGGGTGTGCGCGTCGAACAGCATCTCGTGGCCCTGGCTGGGATACGCCACGAGCCAGAAGGCCCGCGAGGCGCACAGCTTCAGGTGCGAGACCTGCATGCGGTAGTAAATGCCGCCCACCACCAGCCCCTCTTCGCTCCAGTCGAACTGGAATGCCTCGCCGAGCTCAAAGGCCAGCGGCACAAAGGCCTTGGCGGAGATGGACTGACCTTCGCCCTGGCGCCACGCGCGCACGAAGTCGGTGACGCGGCTGTAGCTGCCGACGTAGCCCTCGGCCTTGATCTGCGCGTGCAGCGCGCGCGCTGTGCGCCGCTCATGCCGCGGGCGGTGCGCGTCAACCTTTAGCGCTTGCTTGATCGCTTCATGGAACGGCGTGAGCTTGCCCGCCTCCTCGCTGCGCCGGTATCTGGGCTCCTCCAGCACAGGCGTCTTGAGCCACTTGCGCACCGTGTTGCGCGACAAACTCGTCAGCCGCACGATCTCCCGAACAGACTTCTTCTCGCGAAAATACATCCGCTTGACTTTGCCAATCATGGCCATGGTGATCACTCCTTCTCCCCTGCTCAAAAAAAAGGCAGGGTAGGTTGAACACCCGGGTCAAATTTGGATCGGCACTATCGCTGTAGGTGGGTCAATTTTCGGTCGGCGTCAACAGCATGTGACTCAAATCGTCATCGGCGCCCACACTTGGCCGGTTTCAGGCCGAAGCACATTCCAGTCAAGTGTCTGCAAATCGGACGTAATTCCAATTTAATGCCTTCGTTTGCAAAATTTGTGCAGAGTCTGTCGATTTGGGGCGACCTTGCGCGTCGTCCTGGCAAGGCCACCTCGGCCGCACCGACCAGCAGGAGATCCCCATGCGCTACATGATCCTCGTCAAATCCATCCCCGCCTTCGAGGCGCAGCCCGATACCGGCTTCCAGCCCGAGCCGGCCGTGTTCGCCGCCATGGCCGCCTACCACGAGGAGCTGGCGCGCGCCGGCGTGTTGCTCGACGCCAACGGCCTCAAGCCCAGCCGCGCGGGCTGGCGCGTGCGCTATGACGGTGCGCACCGCAGCATCATCGATGGCCCGTTCACCGAAACCAAGGAGCTGATCGCCGGCTACACCCTGATCCAGGTGGCCTCGCGCGCCGAGGCACTGGAATGGGCGCGGCGCTTTCCCAACCCGGTCGGCGATGGCCAGCCGGCCGAGATCGAGGTGCGCGAATTGTTCGAGCTCGAGGACTTCGCGCCCTCCGCCGAGCTCGAGCGCTTTCGCGCGCTGGACGCGGCGAAATGATTTCGGCGCCCGTGTCGATTGCAGCCGCCCCGGCGCGTCGTCTCCACAGGGCGCCACGCGGCGTCCGCAACCCACCCGAGGAGAGATCACCATGAGCAAGGTCCAAGCCATACCCGAGGGCATGCACAGCCTCACCCCGCACCTGGTCTGCCGCGACGCGGCGGCGGCGATCGAGTTCTACAAAAAAGCCTTCGGCGCCATCGAGCTGTTCCGCCTGCCCATGCCCGACGGCAAGATCATGCACGCCTGCGTGCTCATCGGCGACTCGCAACTGTTCCTGTTCGACGAAATGCCCGCTATGGGCGCGCACGCCCCGCAGGACCTGAAGGGCTCGCCGGTGACGATCCACTTGCAGGTCGAGGACGCCGACGCCGCCTTCGCGCGTGCCATGCGAGCCGGCGCCACGGTCACCATGCCGCTGGCCGACCAGTTCTGGGGCGACCGCTACGGCCAGTTGCGCGACCCCTTCGGCCATAGTTGGTCCATCGCCACGCATGTGCGCGACCTGAGCCCCGAGCAGATCCGCGCCGCAGCCGCCGCCGCCATGCGCTGAGCCGAACATCACCACCACCACACCAGGGAAGCGAAACCATGTCGTATCTGCTGTTGATCCTTGAGCCGCGTGGCCAGCGCGAAGCGCGCAGCGAAGCCGAGGCCCATGCCTGCTACGCCGAGATGGTGGCCTTCGGCGAAAGCCTCGGCGACAAGCTGCTGTCCAGCGAATCGCTGCGCCCCGACCGCCACGGCGTGCGCGTGCAAGTGCGACACGCCAAACCGGCGCTGCGCGATGGCCCGTTCACCGAATCCAAGGAAATGCTCGGCGACTTTTTTCTGCTCGACTGCGCCAGCCTGAACGAGGCCGTCGCCATCGCGCAGCGCTGCCCGGCCGCGCGTTACGCCAGCGTCGAGGTGCGCGAGTGCGCGCCGTGCTATGAGGCTTGAGCCCAGCCGACTGCCCACAACACCCCAAGGAGCAAGCCCATGACCCCGCAAACCGTGCAACTGCACCGTGTGCTGCGCGCCCCGCCCGAGCGCGTCTACCGCGCCTTTCTCGACGCCGAGGCCCTCGCCAAATGGCTGCCGCCGCACTGCTTCACGGGCAAGGTGCTCGAACTCGACGCGCGCGTCGGCGGCCGCTACCGCATGGTCTTCACCCAATTCGGCACGGGCCAGAGCCATGCCTTCGGCGGCGAGTATCTGGAGCTGGCGCCCAACGTGCGCATCCGCCATACGGATGCCTTCGACGATCCAAATCTGCCTGGCGTGATGGAGACCACCATCGCCCTGCGCGACGTGTTCTGCGGCACCGAACTGCAGGTGGCGCAGGCGGGCATCCCAGCGGCCATCCCGCTCGAAGCTTGCTACCTCGGCTGGCAGGAGTCGCTGCAACTGCTGGCGCTGCTGGTCGAGGCCGACGCCGGCCCGCCGCAGCATTGATGGAGGATCGCACCATGTCGCGCTTGCGCGTGTGTAACTTCGGTGTCTCGCTCGACGGCTTTTCTGCCGGGCCGCGGCAGGACGTGCACAACCCGCTGGGCGTGCGCGGGCTGGAACTGATGCAGTGGTTCTTCCCCACGCAGGCTTGGCGACAGATGCACGGCCAGCCGGGAGGCGAAACCGGCGTCGATCACCGCATGGCGGCCCAGGGTTTCGACCACATCGGCGCCTGGATCCTCGGCCGCAACATGTTCGGCCCCGTGCGCGGGCCGTGGCCGGACGAATCCTGGCGCGGCTGGTGGGGCGAAGAGCCGCCGTACCACACACCCGTGTTCGTGCTCACCCATCACGCCCGCGCCCCGTTGGCCATGCAGGGCAGCACCACCTTCCACTTCGTCACCGGCGGCATCCACGCCGCGCTGGAACAGGCGCGGGCCGCCGCCGCTGGGCTGGACGTGCGCCTGGGCGGCGGCGCGGCCACGGTGCGGCAATACCTGCAGGCCGGGCTGGTGGACGAACTGCATCTTGCTCTCAGCCCGGTGCTGCTGGGGCAGGGCGAGGCGCTGTTCGCCGGCCTCGACCTGCCCGCGCTGGGCTATGCCTGCACCGAATCGATTCCCGGCGAACGCGCCACCCACCTGCGGATGCAACGCGCCGCGCCCGCAAACTGAAGGAGAACCCGCATGAACCCCATCGCCCGCAACACCATCTGTCTCTGGTTCGATAAAGACGCCGAAGATGCCGCGCGCTTCTACGCCGCGACCTTTCCCGACAGCGCGGTGACCGCCGTCCACCGCGCGCCGGGCGACTATCCCGCCGGCAAGCAGGGCGACGTGCTGACGGTCGAATTCACCGTGAGCGGCATTCCGTGCCTGGGCCTGAATGGTGGCCCGCAGTTCAAGCACAGTGAGGCGTTTTCCTTCGTGATCGCCACCGACGACCAGGCCGAGACCGACCGTCTGTGGCACGCCATCGTCGACAACGGCGGCCAGGAAAGCGAATGCGGCTGGTGCAAGGACCGCTGGGGCTTGTCGTGGCAGATCACCCCGCGCGTCCTCATCGAAGGCTATACCGACCCCGACCCGGCTGTGGCCAAGCGCACCTTCGAGGCGATGATGACGATGCGCAAGATCGACATCGCCACGATCGAGGCCGCGCGCCGCGGTTGAATCCACTCTCGACACCAAGGAGAACACCATGTCTTACATCGACGGTTTCGTACTCGCGGTGCCGACCGCGAACAAGCAGACGTTCATCGACCACGCCAGTACGACTGGTGGCGCCATCATGGAGTACGGCGCGACGCGGGTGGTCGAGTGCTGGGGCGCCGACGTGCCCAAGGGCAAGACCACCGACTTCCAGGGCGCGGTCGCGGCCAGGCACGACGAGTCGATCGTGTTCTCGTGGATCGAGTGGCCCGACAAGGCCGCTCGCGACAAGGTGATGGGCCGGATGCAGGAACTGAGCCAGACCGACGCGCGCCTCGACCCGGCGCAGAACCCGATGCCGTTCGACGGCAAGCGGCTCATCTACGGCGGCTTCGAGCCGATCGTCGAGCGCGGCGAGGAGGCCAGCGACAGCTACGTCCAGGGCTTCATCGTCCCGGTGCAGGTGGCCAGGCGCGAGGATTACCGCAAGCTGGCCGAAGATGCCTGGGCGATGTTCAGGGACTACGGCGCGCTGCACCTAGTCGAAGCCTGGGGCGACGATGTGCCCAATGGCAAGGTGACCGATTTCCGTCGCGCCGTGAAGGCCGAGCCGGACGAGGCGGTGGTGTTCTCCTTCATCGAGTGGCCGTCGCGCGCAGTCTGCGATGCCGCGACCGAACGCATGATGCATGACGAGTGCATGCAGCCGCCGGAAGGTGCGCAGATGCCGTTCGACATGCAACGCATGGTTATTGGCGGATTCGCGCAGGTGGTGAGCCTGGACACTGGTCAAAAAGGCGCTCGATCCGCAGCGTGAGCACGCCGCATTTCCCCACCCCAGGAGCAAGCATGAAATTCATCTGCCTGATCAGCGCCGAGAAGATGATGGAACACCTGAGCGAGGCCGACGCGGCCGCGCTGTTTCAGGACTACGCCGTATTCACCGCGCGCATCAAGGCCAGCGGCCAGTTCGTCGCTGCCAACCGCCTGCTGCCACCAGAAACGGCGAAGACGCTGCGCGTGCGCGACGGCAAGCTGCAAATCACCGACGGCCCGTTTGCCGAAACCAAGGAAATGCTGGGCGGCTATTACCTGATCGATGCGGCGGATTTGAACGCCGCCATTGCGATCGCCGCGCAAATTCCCGGCGCGCGCTTCGGCTGCGTTGAGGTGCGCGCCATTGCCGATGACGCGCCGACCCGCGCGCTGGGATTCGATGCGCCTGCGCAGCCCCGCCAACGCACCGCCCCCGCTGCATAGGCATACTCGAAAATGAAGCCTGAACCGTCGCAAGCGCTGCCCATTCTGCACTGCGCGCAGCAGGCAGACTGGTTTGCCTGGCTGGAAGAACATCACGCCGCATCACCTGGCGCGTGGTTAAAGCTTGCGAAAAAAGGCAGCGAAGCTCGCTCGCTGACGTACGACGAAGCCATCGAAGCCGCGCTGTGTTTTGGCTGGATAGACGGGCAAAAACAGGCGCAGGACGCGAAGTTCTGGCGACAGCAATTCACCCGTCGCGCGGCCACCAGCATCTGGTCGAAGATCAACAAAGCCAAGGCGCTTGCTCTGGTCGAGGCTGGACGGATGAAACCGGCCGGGCTGAGCGAGATTGCGCGCGCAAAGCACGATGGCCGCTGGGACGCCGCCTACGATTCGGCCAGCACGGCCACCGTGCCGGAGGATTTTCAGTCCGCGCTGGACAGCCATCCCAGTGCCCTTGCTTACTTTCAGACGCTCGACAGCCGCAATCGCTACGCGCTGCTGTTCCGCATACAAACCGCAAAGAAAGCCGAAACCCGCGCTGCGCGCATTGCGAAATTCGTGCGCATGCTGGAACAGCATGAAAAGCTGCATCCATGATGCCAGCCCCTGTTTTTGACCCAGCGGAAACCTTGAGGTGCAAACCCGATGAAAAAGCCCGCAACCAACTAGGGCCATGTCCGGCCCCGATCTTGAAACTGTCGTGCTGCTGCTCACCAGCGTCGGCAGCGGGCTCGTCGGCGGCGTGTTCTTCGCCTTCTCCGCGTTCGTGATGAAGGCGCTTGCCGATCTGCCCGCCGCGACCGGTGTCGCGGCGATGCAGCGCATCAACGTTGTCGTGCTCAACCCGCTGTTCCTTGGGTTGTTCGTCGGCACCGCGCTGCTCGCGCTCGCCTGCATCGGCATGGCGGCGTTCGCCTGGGGCGGCACGCGATCCTGGCTGCTGTTTGCTGCGGGTCTCAGCTACGCGCTCGGCGCGTTCGGCGTCACCGTGGCGTTCAACGTGCCGCGCAACGAGCGTCTCGCCCGCCTCGCGGCGGGTTCGCCCGAATTGCTGGCGTACTGGCCGGTGTATGTGCGCGAATGGCTCGCGTGGAATCATGTCCGCACGTTCGCCTCGGCCGTAGCGGCTATGCTCGCCGCCGCCGCGCTGGCGGCGTGATCCGCAACGGCGTCGGAGAGCGGCGATCGGGAAATTTCCACGGTTTGTCGATTGGCTGCCGGTTCGTTCTTCGTGTGAGTGCAGGCTTGCAACTCAATCCGGAGTGCAAGGCCTGCAAGCAAACTCAAGGAGCACCTTATGAAGAACTTTCTTGCCGTTTTCACGGGCACTGACGAAGCAACGGCGAAATCGGGCTGGAATGCGCTCAGCGAATCCGCGCAGCACGAGCGGACGCAAGCCGGAATGAACGCTTGGCATGCCTGGATGGAAGCGAACAAAAAGCACGTCGTGGTGACGGGCAGTCCGGTCGGAAAGACGAAACGTGTTTCGCCCGCCGGTATTCAGGACGCGCGAAACAGCATTTGTGCCTACGCCGTGGTCTCTGCCGAGTCACACGAGGCCGCCGCTAGGATGTTCGAAGGCCATCCGCATTTCTCGATCTTCCCCGGTGAAGCCGTGGAAATCATGGAGTGCTTGCCGGTGCCGGGAGCATAGACATGACGCCCGACACCTGTTGCGCGTACACGAGGCCGTGTTCCAAGCCTGAGTGGATGAGCCTGTCAGCAAGCATGTTTGCATCCGGCAGAGTCTCTCGATGACCATCACCATCACTGCTTTTGAACGCCCGCCCGACGGCGGCAAGGGACTGGCGCGCGATACGCGCGTGCGCTGGGCGCTTGAAGAAGTGGGCCAAGCCTACGAGGTTCGACTTGTGTCATTCCATGCGCTGACGGAACCCGCGCATTTGCGCCTTCATCCTTTCGGCCAGATTCCAAGCTATGAGGAAGGCGATCTGGTCCTGTTCGAGTCGGGCGCGATCGTCTTGCATATCGCCGAACGCCATGCGGGCTTGCTGCCGAAAGGTGCCGATGCACGGGCGCGCGCGATCATGTGGATGTTTGCCGCGCTCAACACGGTGGAGCCACCGATCCTTGAACTTGTAACCGCCAAGTTTCTGGAGGGCGACAAGCCCTGGAGCGAGGCGCGCCTGCCACTGATCCGGGATCGCATCCGCCATCGGCTGGGTCAGCTATCCGCTCGGTTAGGCGATGCCGACTGGCTCGATGGCGCATTCAGCGCGGGCGACCTCTTGATGGTGTCGGTGCTGCTCAGGCTGCGGTCGTCGGGCATTCTGGACGAATTTCCGAACCTGGCTGCCTACGTCGCGCGAGGCGAAGCGCGGCCCGCGTACAAGCGGGCATTCTCCGCGCAATTGGCGATCAACGCCGGCAGATTCCCACCCTATCAACCAGAAGGAGCAGCGCAATGAAATACAAGGGTAGTTGCCACTGCGGTCAGATTGCGTTCGCGGTCGAGGGCGAGCTTACGCAGGCGATGGCTTGCAATTGCTCGATCTGTTCGCGCAAGGGGTCGCTGCTCTGGTTCGTTCCCAGGGACAAGCTCACTTTGCTCACGCCGGAAACGAACCTCAGTACATACACGTTCAACAAGCACGTCATCAAGCATCAATTCTGTCCACGATGCGGCATCCATCCGTTCGGTGAAGGCGTCGATCCATCGGGCACGCGCATGGCGGCCATCAACGTGCGTTGTCTTGAAGACGTCGATCTTGCGACCCTGGCCGTCGGGAGTTTTGATGGTCGCGCGCTCTGATAGCCGTGGCGACCCGCGCGGTTTTTGTCAAACCCGCAGTTATGGCTGAATGCGCATGACGCGAGTCGATACAACATCACGGTTCAAGGCAAAATTGCGCCGTCCGCAAACGCTGGACAACGATAGCGCTTGGGCATTCGTA
>JAQTVS010000416.1 GCA_028706735.1 Thiomonas sp. | reverse complement strand
AGCTGCGCCGGCATGGCCTTGGCGCGGTGTTGCACGTCGAGCGCGGTGAGCAGTTCCAGCGCGCGGGAGCGCGCCTCGGCGTTGGGCCGCCCAGCCAGCATGGGCAGCAGGGCGACGTTATCGGTGACGTCGAGAAACGGAATGAGATACGGCGCCTGGAAGACGAAACCGATCCTGTCGCGGCGCAGGGCGCGCAGGTCGCGCGCCTTCCAGCCTTGGTCATAGATCACCTCGTCGCCCAGGGTCATGCGCCCGGCGGTGGGGTCGATCACCGCACCCAGGCATTTGAGCAGGGTGCTCTTGCCCGAGCCGGAGGGGCCGACCAGCCCGACGACTTCGCCGGGCGCGACCTGCATGTCCACGCCCTTGAGCGCGTCCACCGCGGTATCGCCGCTGCCGTAGCGCTTTTTCAGGCCTTCGATGCGGATGCCGTTTGCGGGCGTGGCGGAGCCCGGGTCGCCGGTACTTTGCGCACCAACACGCGCAGGGCCGCCCCAAGCGTGTTGGGCCCCCTCGGGGGGCAGCGAATGGAATGAGCGTGGGGGTTGTTCCACCTTAACCCCCGATCGCTTCGGCCGGATCGACCTTGAGCGCCATGCGAATGGCCACCACGCTGGCCAGCGCGCAGATCGCCATTACCACGAAGAACCCGGCGATCGAGTCGCCCGGCATGAGCAGCACGAACTTGGGAAACAGCGGCGCGGCGAAGGTGGCGGTGATCTTGCCCACGGCGAATCCGATCAGACCCAGCGCCAGCGCCTGCTGCATGATCATCGCGGCGATGGTGCGGTTGCGCGTGCCGATGAGCTTGAGTACGGCGATTTCGCGGATCTTGTCCATGGTCAGCGTGTAGATGATGAAGGCCACGATGGCGGCGCTGACGATGGCCAGAATCACCATGAACATGCCGATCTGCCTGGATGCGGTGGCGATGAGTTTGTTGACCAGAATGTCCTGCATCTGCGCGCGGGTGAACACGGCCAGGCGCTTCCAGCGGCGGATCGGCGCGGCCACTTCATCGGCGGTGTAGCCCGGTTTGATGCGCACCAGCACGGCGTTGACATAGTTGTTGGTGCTCTGCGAGGCAATCACGGCGTCGAGCAGCCCCGGCACACCCGGGCGGTTGAACGCCGGGTTCCCGGCGGTGCGGCGGCGCTGCTGCAGGATGGCTTCGTTGTCCTTCAGAAACTGCGCCTGCTGCGCATCTTTCAGCGGAATGAACACCATCGGGTCGCCGCTGGAAGACACCATGCGCCGCGTCAGTCCGACCACGGTGTAGCGGTTGCGGCGGATCTGCAGGGTGTCGCCGAGTTTGAAGCCGCTGGCGACGTCGGCCACCGCCTCGTAATGGCTGCGGGTGATCTGCCGCCCGGCCACCAGATAGGGCGGCCAGCCCGCGCTGCCGGGGCCGTCGGGGGCGATGCCGACCACCATGGCGCGCACATCGCGCGGCTCGCCGTGATTCGTCGCGCGCACCTGCATGGTGAGGTAGGTGACGTCGGTGGCGCTGGCGACTCCCGGCATGACGGCGATGCCGCGCCAGGTGTCGTCATACAGGCTGGACGATTCGGCGTAGGGGCCTTGCGTGTCTTTCTGCACCACCCACAGGTCGGCGCCGCTGTTGTCGAGCAGCACCATGGCATCGTCGATCATGCCGCGATACACCCCGGCCATGACCAGGGTGACGCCGATCAACAGCCCCAGGCCGATGCCGGTGAACACGAACTTGCCCCAGGCATGCAGGATGTCGCGTCCGGCCAGGCTGATCATGGCGACACTCCGGGGATGCGCGCGACGATGCTGATGTGGCTGTGCGCGCCCAGGCTGCGCTGGCTGTACACCACCACGCGCTCGCCTGCCTTCAGGCCCTCGACCTGAACGTGACCATCGAGGTCGCTGCCCAGCACCTTGACCGGGGCGAACTCCAGCTTGTCCGCCTGCACGCGCCACACGCCGAGCTTGCCGTTCATGCGCTGCAGACTGGCGTTGGGCACGGTCGGGCGCGCGGGCAGGGCAGGCAGCGCGACCGTGGCCTCGGCCAGTTCGCCGATCGGCGGGAGCGGCTGCGGCAAGTGGTCGAACACGACCTTGGCCAGTGTCTCCTCGGTCACCGCGTCGGCCACGGGATCGACACGAAGCACGTGCCCGGCGAGGGTCTGGTCCGAGCGCGAGCGCAGCACGATGCGCGCCGGCAGACCGGCGGCCAGGCCGGTGGCCGTGAGCTGGTCGAAGCGGGTGTCGATCCAGAGGCTGTCCGGTGCGATCAGTTCGACCACCGGGGCGCCGGCGACGACAGTCGATCCGGGATCGGCGTCGCGCGCGCTGACCAGGCCGGCAGTGGGCGCAAGCAGCTTGAGGTTGCCGCTCTGCGCCTGCAGTGCGGCGAGGTCGGCGCGGGCGCGTTCGACCGCATCGTGCGCCGCCTGCAGCCCGGCTTCGGCGACCTGCAATTCCTGCTGGCGGGTGGCGAGCAATTCCTCGGTGGTGCCGCGCGCGGCAAACAGTTGCGCATAGCGTGTCGCCTGGATCTGTGCGAAGTCGCGCTGGGTCTGGGCCTGGTGCAACTGCGCCTGCGTGCTCCGCACCGTCGCCTGCTGCGAGCGGATGCGGG
>JAQTVS010000415.1 GCA_028706735.1 Thiomonas sp. | reverse complement strand
AAATAATTGAGAAAGGCGGTGCCTTACCCGGCGCTCCGCAGGAGCCGCCTTACTGTCTTAAAGCAGGCCGAAGCATCGACCTCCCACCCTGACACGCGACGCACATGCCATTTCTCGATTGGGTCAACAAAAACCAGGCCAAGGACACGTCGCGGGACGTGCCTTATCACCTGCTCCACCAACAACAGACCTACGGCGACGCGGCCGACAACTTGCTGATCCAGGGCGACAACCTGCTTGCGCTCAAGGCGCTGACTCCGTTCTACGCGGGCCAGGTGAAATGCATCTTCATCGACCCGCCGTACAACACCCAGAGCGCGTTCGAGCATTACGACGACAAGCTGGAGCACAGCCAGTGGCTGTCGATGATGTACCCGCGCCTGGTGCTGCTGCGCGAGTTGCTGGCCGAGGACGGCTCGATCTGGGTGACCATCGACGACAACGAGGCGCATTACCTCAAGGTGTTGATGGATGAGGTTTTCGGGCGAGGCAAGTTCATCTCCGAAATTATTTGGCAGAAACGGACATCTCGCGAGAACCGCGCCGCTATCGGGTCAGCGCATGATGCGCTTTTTTTGTTTGCGAAAAAGCCAGCTGGTGAATGGAAGGATGCACGAAACCTGTTGCCTCCTCATGATCGAGGGTTCGCAAACCCGGACGGCGATCCGCGGGGGGCTTGGCGCTCGATCCCTTTTTCTGCACAAGGATTCCGTCCCAATCAGATGTATAAGATTGCCGCGCCCAACGGCACCAATCTCGTACCGCCGACAGGCAGATGCTGGGGTGCGACCGAGCCAGAATACATGCGGCTGAAAGCAGAAGGGCGGGTCTACTTTCCGCGGGGAGGGGCCGGTCGACCAAGGATCAAGATGTTCGCCGGGGAGGAAAATGGTCTCGTTCCTATGAGCGTATGGCTGGCTGACGAAGTTGGGGATACAGAAGAATCAAAGAAGGAAATCTTGGTACTTTTCAATCATGAAACTCCTTTCGGCACACCAAAACCCGAACGCCTTCTACAACGCATCATCCATATCGCCACCAACCCCGGCGATCTAGTCCTGGACTCCTTCTTAGGTTCCGGCACCACGGCCGCCGTGGCCCACAAGATGGGCCGTCGCTGGATCGGCATCGAAATGGGTGACCACGCCCGCACCCACTGCATTCCACGCCTGCAAAAGGTCATCGACGGCGAACAGGGGGGCATCAGCGAAGCCTTGGGCTGGAAGGGCGGCGGCGGCTTTCGCTTCTACACCCTGGGTGAAACCGCCTTCGACGCCCACGGCCACATCAACACGGCGGTGCGCTTTGCCACGCTCGCCGCCTATGTCTGGCATCTCGAAGTGGGCGAGCCCGGCGCGCAGGCCTTCGACTCGCCCTTGCTCGGTCTCCACAACGGCACGGCGTACTACCTGCTCTACAACGGCATTCTGGGCGACCGCCGACCCGATGGCGGCAATGTGCTCACCCAGCCCGTGCTGCAGCACTTGCGGGCGCTGGCCGCGCATCCCGGACCGAAGGTGATCTACGGCGAGAGCAGCCGCCTTGGCCCCGCCCGGCTTGCTGTTGAGGGCATCACCTTCAAGCAGATTCCCTACGACATCAAGATGCGCTGACCGTCATGCTCACCCTCAAGACCTACCAGCAGCAAGCCCTTGATGCGCTCACCGCTTTTCTGCAGCGCTGCCGCAGTCAGCCCGTGGCCACGGCATTCGCCGCCACCCTGGCGGGACAGGAACGTGCCGTTCCCTACCAACCGATCTTCGGTGACACCCCCGCCGTCTGTCTGCGCATTCCGACGGGCGGCGGCAAGACCCTGCTGGCCGCGCACTGCATCGCCGTGACATCGCGCACCCTGCTCGACACTGACGCGCCCGTGGCGCTGTGGCTCACCCCCTCCGACACCATCCGCACCCAGACGCTGGACGCCCTGGCCAACGTGCGGCACCCCTACCGCCAGGCGCTCGCCCATTCCTTCGGCGACCGCGTGCAGGTGTGCGACCTCGACAGCCTGCAGACCATCAGCCCACAGGACGTGGGAAAAGCGGCCATCGTGGTGGTGGCCACCATTCAGAGCTTCAACGTCAGCAACACCGCGCAGCGCAACGTCTACGCCTTCTTCGAGGAACTGGCGCCGCACTTCGACAACCTGCCGCCGCACTTCACGCAGGGGCTGGAGAAGGTCACCCCCGCCGATCTGGTGAGCCAGCCCTACCTGACCGAGAAGGACGTTGGGCGGGTGAAGTATTCCGTGGCGAACTGGCTGCATCTGCAACGCCCGGTGGTCATCGTGGACGAGGCGCACAACAACCGCACCGAGCGCTTCTTCCAGACGCTGGGGCGGGTGAATCCAAGTTGCATCATCGAACTCACCGCCACGCCGGTTCCCGGCAACAACGTGCTCCACCACGTCAGCGCCCAAGAACTGAAGGCCGAGCAGATGATCAAGTTGCCTATCGTGCTGGCCGAGCATCCGCAAGGCTGGCGCGACTGTGTGGCCGATGCCATCCGCACCCGCGACCAGTTGGAGACCACGGCACAGACGGAGCCCGACTACATCCGCCCCATCGTCCTGATCCAGGCTGCGCCAAGGGGCAACGAGGCCACGGTCGATGT
>JAQTVS010000414.1 GCA_028706735.1 Thiomonas sp. | reverse complement strand
GTCCCAAGGCGGGGCCAGCCCCCTCGGGGGGCAGCGTAGCCGCGCCAGCGGCAAGCGTGGGGCAACTGCCCCGCCGCCGGGCCGTCCCAAGGCGGGGCCAGCCCCCTCGGGGGGCAGCGCAGCCGCGCCAGCGGCAAGCGTGGGGGCAACTGCCCCGCCGCCGGGCCGTCCCAAGGTGGGGCCAGCCCCCTCGGGGGGCAGCGCAGCCGCGCCAGCGGCAAGCGTGGGGGCAACGGCCCCGCCGCGTCAGCGGGAAGTGGGGGGGCAACATCCAGCGGTTTCACCCTGCTTGAAGTGCTGGTCGCGCTGGCGGTGGTGGCCATTGCCCTGCTCGCGGCGATGCGCGCCGCCGGCAATGTGAGCGACAACGCGCAGCGCTACCGGCAGACCGTGCTGGCCGAACAATGCGCGCAAAACTATCTGGTCGATCAGCGCTTGAGCAAGACCTTTCTCGCGGTTGGGCAGAGCACGAGCGCCTGCACGCAGGCGAATGTGCCGTTTACTGTGGCGGTCGATGTGATGCCCACGCCCAACCCCAACTTCCGCCGCGTGCAGGTCAATGTGCTCGACGCCAGCGGCTGGAGCGCCTGGCAGGTCATCACCATCATCGGAAATCTTTGATGGCGCGCCATGCCGGGACATCCGGCTTCACCCTGATCGAGCTGTTGGTGGCGGTCACCATTCTGGCGGTGGTGGCGGTGCTGGGCTGGCGCGGGCTGGACACCGTGGCGCGCAGCCGCGACGACGCCAGCAGCGCATTCGCCGCCAGTTCGCGGTTGGCCGACGGCATGCAGCAACTCGGCGATGATCTGCGCCACGCCACGTCGGAGGGAGCCGGTCTGCCTGCTGTCAGCCTGCTGGGCGGCGGGCTGTTCATCGTGCGCCGCCCGGCGCAGCCGCTCGGCGGCGACATCCGCACCGATGTCAGCGCGGATGTCGGGTTGCCGCCACAGGCCGGGCAATTGCAAGTGGTGCGTTGGACGGTGCAGGACGGCGCGCTCAAGCGCAGCGCCAGCGCGCCCACCGATCGCCGCGCCACGCTGCAGGCCGCGCTGCAGAACCCGGCGGCGCCGCTCCTGACCATTCTGCCCGGCGTGGTGAATATGCAGATCCAGTTCTATCGCTACGCCGGCATCGGTCTGCTGCAGCAGTCGGGCGCCTGGGTGAATCCGGGCACGGCGGCGAATGCCGCGAATCCGGCGGCGCCCGCGGCGTCGGCCAGCGCGGCGGCGGCCACGGCCATCACCCTGGCAGCGAACGCCGTGACCCCGGCTGCTGTGCGGCTGCAACTGCAGTTTTCCGGCAAGCCGCTTGCGGGCGAACTGCAGCGCGATTTTTTGCTGGACGATCACGAATGAGGCGCGCAACCCAGCGGCAGCGCGGCGCCGCGCTCATCACCGCCATGCTGATTGCCGCGCTGGCGGCGGTGATGGTGTCAGGCATGTTCTGGAGCCAGTGGAGCGCCATCGCCCGCGAGCAGACTGCGCGCGAGCAGACGCAGGCGCGCTGGATTTTGCGCGGCTCCATCGACTGGGCGCGGCTGATCCTGCGCGAAGACGCCCGCACTTCCACCGCAGACTACCTCGGCGAGCCCTGGTCGGTGCCGCTGGCCGAGGCGCGGCTGTCCACCTTCCTCGCCGCCCGCGGGCAGGACAACGCGACCCTGCCAGACGCCTGGCTCGAAGGCCGCATCGTCGATGCCCAAAGCCGCTTCAACCTGCGCGACCTGGCTCCGGCAGGCTCGGTCGATCCGCAGGCGCTGCTGGCCTTCCAGCGGCTGTGCGCTGCGCTGCAACTGCCGTCCAGCGTGGCTGCGGACATCGCCAACGGCATGGCCGCCAGCAGTCCGTTCCGTGCGGCGGCACAAGGCAATGTTGCAAATCCGCCACTTCCGCTGCAGCAATTGCAGGACCTGGTGCGGCTGGGACCGGGCGTTGCGCAGGCACTGCCCAAACTGGCGCCGGAAGTCACCCTGCTGCCGCAGGCCACCCCGGTCAACGCCAATACCGCCAGCCCGCTGGTGCTGGCCGCCGTGCTCGGGGTCGATGCCGATACGGCGCAGGCCCTGGTCGAGGCGCGCAAGCGGGCGTACTTCCGCAATCTGGGGGATATTTCCACCCTGCTGCCGCAAGGCGCAACGGTCAATCCGCAGCTCGTCAGCGTGGCGACCGGCTACTTCGATGCCATCGCCCGCGTGCGCATCGACAAGCTCGAATACGCCGAGCGCGCGCTCATCCAGCGTGCCGGGTTGTTCTCGCAAGTGGTGCGCATCCAGCGCGTCCCCCCCTGGTTGGCGGCTGCACCGCAAGGCGCGCAGAGCGCAAACTGAATTCCTTTTCGCGCGCGAAGTTTCAAGAATGCGTTGCAACACCCCGTTTTCCTTGTACATTTTCTGAAATAAAGCCTCTCTACAATCGCCGTCACCATGCAAACCCTGGTTCTCCGTCTGCCGCCACTGGCCGCCGCGCATCCGCTGCCGGCGCTGGAGTATGTGCTGCTGAGCGCTGACGGCAAACTGCAATCCAAAGGACGCGAGCAGTCCACTCTGCTGCCGCGCGGACGACGGGTGGTGGTGGTGGTCGATGCGCTCGACGCCTCGGTACTGTCCGTGGCGCAGCCGTCC
>JAQTVS010000077.1 GCA_028706735.1 Thiomonas sp. | reverse complement strand
GCTGGGCTACTTTGGCATCCAGCCGCCCTCGCCCGTGGCCTATGCCGTGGCGCTGACCTGCACGCTGCTGTATTTCGGTTTCTTTTTCCTCATGCCGTGGTGGAGCCGACTCGGGGAGTTCAAACCCGTGCCGCACCGACTGACTTTCAAGGCCCACTGATGCGCGCGCCCATGAAATCCATCCTGCACCGGTTGTGCCTGGGTTTTCTGCTCGGGCTGATGCTGCACGGCGCCGCGAGCGCCGCCGCAGAAGAGCAAGAAATCACGCTCGACCACGCGCCCTACCGGGTCAACAATATCCTGGCGCTGCAGAACGGCGCCCGCCTGTTCGTCAACTACTGCCTGGGCTGCCACTCGGCAAAGTACATGCGCTACGAAAGTCTGCGCGGTATAGGTCTGACTGACGATCAGATTCAGCACAACCTGATGTTCGGCGAGGCCAGGATCGGCGACACCATGCGCGTGTCCATGACGGCTGCGCAGGCCGAAAAGTGGTTTGGCGTCGATCCGCCCGATCTGTCCATCATCACCAAGGCGCTCGCCTCGCACCGTGGCGGCGGCGCCGACTACCTCTACACCTACCTGCGCACGTTCTACCGCGACGATACCCGTCCGACCGGCTGGAACAATCTGGTCTTCCCTGGCGTCGGCATGCCCAACCCGCTGTGGATGCTGCAAGGCGAACGCGCGGCTAATTTCCAGGTTGGCCCGGATCCGGCAGACCCGGCCATCAAGCTCAAGACCTTTGTTGGCTACACACAGCTGACCAAAGGAGCTGAATCGGCAAACGAGTATGATTCGACAGTTGCCGACCTTGTCGCTTACATGCAGTGGATGGCCGAGCCCGACCAACTGTTCCGCAAGCGCCTTGGCGTCATCGTGTTCATCTTCCTGGGATTGTTCAGCTTCATCACCTGGAAACTGAAATCCGAATACTGGAAAGATGTGACGTAACACTGGCTGTCGCCCGTACCGCGGGCTCACCGCCCAATCCGAATCGCCGGGGTGGCTCCGCCACCCCGTTCTGTCTTTCAGGAGTCTGCATTCATGATGGTGCTCTATTCCGGCACGACCTGCCCGTTCTCGCAGCGTTGCCGCTTCGTGCTGTTCGAAAAAGGCATGGATTTCGAAATCCGTGACGTCGACCTGTTCAACAAACCCGAAGACGTCAGCGTCATGAATCCCTACGGCCAGGTGCCTATCCTGGTCGAGCGCGATCTCATCCTGTACGAATCCAACATCATCAACGAGTACATCGACGAGCGCTTTCCCCATCCACAACTCATGCCCGGCGACCCGGTCGCCCGCGCTCGTGTGCGCCTGTTCCTGTTCAACTTTGAGAAGGAACTGTTCGTTCACGTCACCACCCTGGAATCGCGCGCCACCAAGTCCAACGAAAAGGCGCTGGAAAAAGCCCGCGCCGCCATCCGCGACCGCCTCACCCAACTCGCACCGGTTTTTTTGAAGAACAAATACATGCTGGGCGAAGATTTCTCCATGCTCGACGTCGCCATCGCCCCGCTGCTGTGGCGCCTCGATCACTACGGCATCGACCTGCCGAAATCCACCCTGCCTCTAGCGAAATACGCTGAACGCATTTTTCAGCGTCCCGCCTACATCGAGGCGCTCACTCCGTCTGAAAAGATCATGCGCAAGTAAGGTTTTGCCCGTCGAGATGGACAGCAATACGCAGAACATCAGTTCCACCAAGCCTTATCTCATCCGCGCCCTCTACGAATGGTGCACGGATAACGGCTTGACGCCTTACCTCGCGGTGCAGGTGGGCGCTGGTGCGCGCGTGCCAATGGAGTTCGTGAAAAACGGCGAAATCGTGCTCAACATCAGCTTCGACGCCACCAGCGCGCTCAATATCGGCAACGATGACATCCGTTTCAAAGCGCGTTTTGGCGGCGTCGCGCGAGACATCCTGGTGCCCATCGGACAGGTCACTGCGATCTACGCCCGCGAAAACAGCCAAGGCATGGCATTTCCCCTGGACGCGGGCCACGACGAACCCCCCATCGGTGATGCCAACAATGCCCCTGTCGCAGACGATCAAAGCGAACAACCCTCCTCCAACCCGTCTGCGCATTTGCGCCCCGTCAAATCAGAAAAGACAGATCAGAGCGACGCCCCGCCCGAGCCACCGCCATCTGCTCCAAGACCGGGCGGCGCTCATCTGACGCGTGTGAAGTAACACACAGCCTTTGCGCAACACCGGGTTCACCAACGCCTACGCCAACTTACAGCTGGTGTCCGGGGACTGCATAGGAATTTCTACGCGGCTCTGGCGATGGCACGCCAACTGAGGACGTGTGATCCACGCCCCTGTCCCGTTGATGCTTTGATGATTCCGAGGCGCAGTGATGCGTCCTCACATGTGAAGCCAATTTTTCAGACTGGTTTACCCGCTGTGCCTATAATGTTTGGTTTTGTTGAAGTGCTGCCGGGTTAGCTCAGCTGGTAGAGCAACCGCCTTGATTGAAACGAGTGCCCTGCCGGAAACGGAAGGTGCAGAACCCCTCAAACTCGGGGAACGCTAACGCCACAACGGCCATGCCAATCCCGAGCCAAGCCCACGCAGTGGGAAGGTGTAGAGACTAGACGGGGGGGGCCTAAAGCGTGAATCGCCATGGCCAAGGGATAGTCCAGACCACGAACGCAATGGCGGCGAAAGCCGAAGTGGTACGGTAAGCGGTAGGTCGTCCGTTCGAGTCGGACACTCGGCACCATCCAGGTCAACGAAGCAAAATCGTCAGCATGGGAGCAAATCCGCTGTTGCCTATTGGGTGATCAATGCGGGTGATCAATGCGGGTGATCAATGCTCCCCAAAAAAAGAGGCGCTTTTTCCGGTGGAGCGTTCTTGTGCTCAGGGTTTGAGCCTGATCAGAGCCGGATTGATGGGGGTGTCGCGCTGCTGGATCAGTATGTCGATCGCAGCGTGCATCGCCTGCAGAGGACAGTCATCGGCAGACAGTTTGATCGCTCGCGGCTGGCCCTTCGGCGCCACTAGCGCATCGGACTTGAAAGCGAACAGCAATCAATAGAGCGCGGATCCGGCCGAGGGCACTTGGCCCTGGGCGCAGATCGGAGCGGGCAAATCGAATCAGGCGGCGATCGCCTTGATCGCCGCGTTCAGACGGCTTTTGTGACGTGCTGCGGTGTTTTTATGGAAAATCTTCTTGTCGGCGATCGAGTCCAGCACAGGTGCGTTGGCCTTGAACACTTCCATGGCCTTGGCGTGGTCGCCAGCGGCGATGGCCTTGCGCACCGACTTCACAGCGGTGCGAAAACGTGAACGCAGCGCCGTGTTGGCGGCGTTGGCCTTGATGGATTGACGCGCGCGTTTGCGGCCCGATGGGGTGCGAACGCTCTTGTTCTTGGCTGCGGCTTTGGTTGCCATATCAAAAATCCTTCTGTGTTGCCTGCTCGGAAAACCGGCCATTATAGACAAAGTCAAGCGACGCGCCAGTGAACTTTCAGCCTGCCGACAGTGCGTTCCTATAATGCTGTCGGGTGAATCTTCTCAAGGCCGCCTCCACCATCTCGCTTCTCACCCTGACATCGCGCATCACCGGGCTGGTGCGGGAAATCATGGTGGCCACTTACTTCGGCGCCAGCGCGTGGACAGATGCATTCAACGTGGCGTTCCGCCTGCCCAATCTGCTGCGCCGCATGTTTGCCGAGGGCGCGTTTTCGCAGGCTTTCGTGCCGCTGCTGTCGCAGACGCGGCAGACCAAGTCGGAAGAACAGACGCAGGAACTGATTGATCAGGTGTCCACCGCGCTGTTGTGGATACTCGCGGCGATCAGCCTTGCCGGCGTGCTGCTCGCGCCAGTGCTGGTGTGGCTCACGGCGTCCGGCCTGCGTCCCGAAGCGTTTGACGCGGCCATCTGGATGACGCGGCTGATGTTTCCGTACGCGGGGCTGATCTCGCTGGTGGCGCTGAGCGCAGGCATTCTGAATACCTGGAAGCATTTTGCCGTACCGGCAGTGACGCCGGCGCTGCTTAATCTGGCCATCATCGGCGCCGCAGTGGCATTCCACAAACTGGTGCATCCGCCCATTTACGCCCTGGCGATCGGGGTGATGATTGGGGGCGTGGCGCAGTTGGCCGTGCAATGGCCAGCGCTGCGCAAGTACGCCGTGATGCCGCGCTTTCGGTTGAGCTTTCTCAAGGCCTGGCGGTCTGAAGGCGTGCATCGCGTGGTCAAGCAGATGTTGCCAGCGAGCTTGTCGGTGTCGGTGGCGCAGGTGTCCATCGTCATCAACACGCAGATCGCGTCGCACCTGCACGCGGGCAGCGTCTCCTGGCTGGCCTATGCCGACAGGCTGATGGAGTTTCCCACGGCCATTCTCGGCGTGGCGCTGGGCTCGGTGCTGCTGCCCAGCCTGTCGCGCGCCAGCGCCACGCAAGACGTGGCCAAGTACAGCACCCTGCTCGACTGGGGGCTGCGCCTCACCCTGGTGCTGGCGCTGCCGAGCGCCATTGCGCTGCTGATCTTCGCCCAGCCGCTGGTGTCCATGCTTTACAACTACGGCCGCTTCGACCATGCGGACGTGCTGGCCACGACCAGCGCGCTGCGGGCTTATGGCATCGGCCTGATCGCGTTGATTGGCGTCAAGATCCTCGCCCCCGGCTTCTACGCCCGGCAAGACTTGCGCACCCCGGTGAAAATCGCCCTGGTGGTGCTGGTCTGCACGCAGTTGATGAATCTGCTGTTCGTGCCCTGGCTGGGGCATGCCGGGCTGGCGCTGGCCATCTCCATCGGGGCGCTGCTCAATGCCAGCCTGCTGTTTCGGGGTCTGCGCAAGCGCGGCATGTTTAAGCCGCAGCCGGGCTGGGGGCGATATGCACTGAAGGTGGCCCTGGCGCAACTGCCGCTGGGCGGGGTGATGTTGTGGGGCGCCGTCGCCCTGCCGTGGGACCGGGCGCATGGCGATCTGCTGCGGCTGGGCATGGGGCTGGGTCTGCTGGCCGTGGCCGCCGTGCTGTATTTCGCCACGCTGCGACTGCTCGGTTTCCGTCTGCGGCAATTCATGCACAGTGAGTGATGTGTTGCGCCAACGCAAGCCGAAGGCAATGACCGCATTCCACAATGGGCGCATCATCTGCTGCATCAGCACTACAAGGAGAACGACATGCCCCTCACGACCGAGCTACGCAACACGCTTCGCGACAAGCTGCAACAACGCCGCGTCCAGATGATGGCCGACCTGCGGGATG
The DNA here is from genome assembly GCA_028706735.1 of Thiomonas sp. Classification (GTDB taxonomy): domain Bacteria; phylum Pseudomonadota; class Gammaproteobacteria; order Burkholderiales; family Burkholderiaceae_C; genus Thiomonas. The sequence goes on along the minus strand of JAQTVS010000077.1, from coordinate 5,008 downwards.
AGTCCATCAGCGACGAGGGCACGCTGGCCGTGCGCAGCCACCGCGGCGAAACCGACGATGAGGCCGTCGTCGAGGCCATGGACGCGGTGGAAATCGCCTCGACCGCGCGCGACGCCACCGAGCTTGCCGCCATTGACCGCGCCCTGCAGCGTCTGGACACGCCGGACTTCGGCGTGTGCATCGACTGCGGCGCCGAGATTGAGCCCGCCCGTCTGCTGGCCGAGCCCACCGTGCTGCGCTGCACCGCCTGCCAGCAGCGTTTCGAGCACCAGCACCACACGCCGGGCGGCGCACGGCTGTAGCATCCGGGGCATGTCCGCACGCCCCGTCATCCCTCCCGCCTCCCCGCTCGGAGCTCCAGGCCTTGAGAGGGTGCTCACCCGCTGGCTGATTCCGGCGTATTTCATCGGAGTCGGCCTGCCCTGGATCATCGGCGCCTGGATCAAAACCGGCTATCAACCCGGGCTGGTCAAGGGCGACCCGCAGCCCGCGCGCGACCTGATCGATATTTTCTGCATCAGTCTCAGCCTGTTTGACGCCGCACTGGTGTTCACCGTGGGCATGGGCTGCCTTGTGGTGTCCATCATGAAAGGCCCGGTGCGCTGGGGCGATGCTTCCCACGCCACGCAACACGTGCGTGAGCCGGGCGAGCGGGAGAGGTTTTGAAATGTTGCACGCCATCGCCGCTGCCGACATCACCGGCCTTGTTCTCGCGGGCGGCCGCGGCAGCCGCATGGGCGGCATTGACAAGGGCTTGCAGCCCTGGCGTGGCCTGCCGCTGGCGCAGCAAGTGCTGCTGCGGCTCAGGCCCCAGGTCGGCCGGGTGATGCTGAACGCCAACCGCAACCTTGAGGTGTATCGCACCTGGGGGCTGCCCGTGATGACAGACTCCCAGCCGCTCGATTTTTCCGGGCCGCTGGCCGGCTTTCTTGCCGGGCTGGATGCCTGCACGACGCCGTATCTGCTCACCGCCCCGTGCGATTCGCCGCTGCTTGCGCCCGACCTGGCGGAGCGACTCGGCGCAGGACTGCTGGGCGCACAGGCGCGCATCGCCATGCCCCGAGCGGCGGGCAGGCTGCAGCCGGCGTTCTGCCTGATGGACGCCACTCTGCGTGACGATCTGCGCGTCTTTCTCCAATCGGGTGGCAGCAAGATCGACTTGTGGACGGCGCGGCACAGCATGGCCATTGTGGATTTCGACGATGCCCATGCCTTCGAGAACATCAATACCCAGGACGATCTGCAACGCCTGGAAAGCGCCGAATCGCCATGACCAGCCCCTTCGATCTGCAGCAGGTCGTCTCCTGCGTCAGCGGCTACGACCCCAACGCGCTTCGAGTGGACGCGGCGCTGGCGGTCATCCAGGGCAGCGTGCAACCCGTGCAGGCCATCGAGCGCCTGGCAGTGCGTGCCGCGCTCGGCCGGGTGCTGGCGCAGGACATCATCTCGCCCATCGATGTGCCCGCGCACGACAACTCGGCGATGGACGGCTACGCCCTGCGCGGCGCAGACCTTGCCGCGCAGGGCGACACGGTGCTGCGCATTGCCGGGCGCGGACTGGCCGGCCATGCTTTCGGAGGCGACGTGCCCGCAGGCAGCGCCTTGCGCATCATGACTGGCGCCGTCATGCCCGCGGGGTGCGACACCGTGGCGCCGCAGGAATTTTGCCGGGTGGAGGGCGACACCGTCATACTTCCGCCCGGGGTGGTTCGCGCAGGCGACAACCGCCGTCTGCGCGGCGAAGACCTGGCGCGCGGCAAAGCGGCGCTGCCCGCAGGCAAGGTGCTGCGCCCGGCCGATCTGGGTCTGATGGCCTCGCTCGGCATGGCCGAAGTCTCGGTACGACGCAAACTGCGCGTGGCCTTCTTCTCCAGCGGCGACGAGCTGCGCTCCGTCGGCCAGCCGCTCGATCCGGGCTGCGTGTACGACAGCAACCGCTACACCCTGTGGGGCATGCTGGAACGTCTGGGCTGCGAAGTCATCGACCTCGGCGTGGTGGCCGACAGCCCGCATGCGGTGGAAGCCGCGCTGCGCACCGCAACCGAATGCGCCGACGTGGTCATCACCTCGGGCGGGGTCAGCGTGGGCGAGGCCGACTACCTGCGCAGCACCCTCGCCACCTTGGGTGACGTCGTGTTCTGGCGCATCGCCATGCGGCCGGGCCGTCCGCTGGCTTTCGGCCAGTTGCGCGCGGGCGAGAACAACGCCCACAGCGCCTGGCTGTTCGGCCTGCCGGGCAATCCGGTGGCGGTGATGGTGACGTTCTACGCCTTCGTCCGCCCAGCGCTGCTGCACTGCATGGGCGCCAGCCCGCAGCCACAGCCGATGCTGCGCGCCGTCAGCGCGCAGACCCTGCGCAAAAAATCCGGCCGCACCGAGTATCAGCGCGGACTGCTGACTGCCCTGCCCGATGGCCGCTGGCAGGTCAGCGCCATCGGCAATCAGGGATCGGGCGTGCTCAGCTCCATGTCGCAGGCGCACGGACTCATCGTGCTGCACCATGAGCAGACCACGGTGCAGGCCGGCGATCTGGTGGACGTGCTGCTGTTCGAAGGGCTGGTGTAGCCCCGACTTGAGGCAGGCTCAGAAAATCTTGTTGATCAGGTCGTCGCCCAACCCCATGCCCGCGCCCATTTCCATGGCGCGGCCAAAGCCGGAATTGAGAAAACCGTCGAGCGCGCCCATGATGCCGCCACCCTGCTGCTGCATGGGCATGGCGGCGTTCTGCGCCATCATGCCCTGCGGCATGTAGCCGGGCTGCATGGCTGCGGGCATGGACTGCATCTGCTGCGCCTGGTTCTGCCACATGCCGTGGATGGCCTGCAGCACCTGGCTCATCTGTTGCTGCTCGGTCTGCACGCCCAGCGCGACTTCGCGCAGGTCGAGCAGCCATTCGCGCGCGTCCTGGTTGCCGCCCTGGGCAGCCGTATGCAGCTTGGCGGCCAGGGCCTGCAACTGCTGCCCAACCTGCTGCGCCTCGCTCTGCAATTGCTGATACTGCTGATCGATGGTCTGAATATCCATGCGGAAGCCTCCGAGCTGTTCAAAGGCTTCTATTGCACAGCAGCGCCAGCGGTTTTCGGGTCAATGGATGTCACAGTGGCAACAGGGCGTGGCTGAGGAGTGGTCACTCCAGAGCGTCCATCAGCTTGTCCTGTCCATCATGCTTCGGCTGCCCGCGCCCCAGCAAGGCGTAGAGCAGGATGGCGCCGAAGGTCGCGGTGCCGATGCCGCCCAGCGCGAAGTCGCCGAACTTGAGGGTGAAGTCCGCCGTGCCCAGCATCAGGGTGATGGCCACGATGATGAGGTTGCGGCTGTCGGAGAAGTCCACCTTGTTGTCCACCCAGATGCGCGCGCCAGAAACCGCGATCAAGCCGAAAATGACAATGGCCACGCCCCGCAGCACCGGCGGCGGAATGAGGTGGATCAGCGCGCCGAATTTGGGGCTGAAGCCGAACACAATGGCGATTACCGCGGCGGTAGCGAAAATCAGCGTGGAGTAGATCTTGGTCGCTGCCATCACGCCGATGTTCTCGGCATAGGTCGTCACCCCCGTGCCGCCAGCCGAGCCTGAAACGATGGTGGCCAAGCCGTCACCGAGAAAGGCCCGTCCCATGTAGCGATCGAGGTTGCGGCCCGTCATCGCGGTGACGGCCTTGATGTGGCCAAGGTTCTCCGCCACCAGAATGACCACGACCGGAACGATCAGCGTCATCGCCTTGGGCTGAAACTCCGGCGTGGCAAACGCGGGCATGCCGAACCAGGCGGCGTTGGCCACGCCGGAGAAGTTCATGGGCGTGCCCAGCCCGAGGCCATTGGTGAGCACCGCATAGAGCACGCTGGCGATCAGCAATCCGACGAGGATCAGCAGGCGCTGCACCATGCCCCGGGTGTAGACCGCGACCAGGCCGATGCTGACGAAGGTGATGAGCGCCATCCAGTCGTCGAAGTTGCTCGCGCCGTGGCTCTTGATGGCGATGGGCGCCAGATTCAGCCCGATCACCGCGACCACAGAGCCGGTCACCACCGGCGGCATGAGCCGCTCGATCCATTTCACCCCCACGCCCATGACAATGAGGCCGATCACGGCATACACCACGCCGCAGGCAATGATGCCGCCCAGCGCGACACCGATATTCGCGTTCATCCCGCTGCCCGAATAGCCGCTGGCCGCAATGACCACGCCGATGAACGAGAACGACGAGCCGAGATAGCTCGGCACCCGCCCGCCAACAACAAGAAAGAAAATCAGCGTGCCGATGCCGCTCATCAAAATCGCGATATTGGGGCTAAAACCCATCAGCAGCGGCGCGAACACCGTCGAGCCAAACATGGCCACCACATGCTGCAGGCCCATCGCCAGGGTCTGCGGCCCTGGCAGGCGTTCATCCGGGGCGATCACCCCTCTGGTCTTGAGTTGCCAATTTGGAAAGTAGCCTTCGGCCATATCGCGCTCCGTGTGTCGTGTTGTCATGGCGCGGCAAGCCATCCAGCCGCGACTGTGGCGTGTTGCCACCTGGCCATGCTACGGGGAGTGACAAGCCGACTTGCGCTGCGAACGGCAGAACTCAGCGGCGCGCGCCGCGCAACTCGATGGGCCGCAGCACGACATAGACGGTGGCGGCGAACACCACGCCCAGTTCGAAGCCGATGTCCATGCCGTAGGGCGGATTGAACAAAGCGGCGATCGGCCCGACGAACAGAGACTGTGCCGCGCCGAGGTACACCCCGAAAAGCCCCGCGGCCATGGCGATCACCGCCGCCCAGCCCACCGGCAGCCTGTGCTGGGAGTTCCAGTCGTCGAGGTTGTAGCGGCCGCGGCGAAACAGCAAGTGTTCGAGAATCAGAATGATGGCCCAGGGCCCCAGCCAGTAGGCCACGATCAGCAGGAAGTTCTCCAGCGTGGCGTTGAAGTGCGCGGCCGACGGAATGGCGATGAGCACATAGACCACGGCGCCGAGCAGCGTCCACACCGCGCGGTTGAGCTTCTTAAAGCCGCGGCCGAGCA
>JAQTVS010000413.1 GCA_028706735.1 Thiomonas sp. | reverse complement strand
TTGCTGCGGGAAGGACTGCATGTCGTGCTGGCGGGCCAGCCCAATGTCGGCAAAAGCTCGCTGCTCAACGCCCTGGCCGGAGCGGAGCTGGCCATCGTCACCCCCATTGCCGGAACCACGCGCGACAAGGTGAGCCAGACCATCCAGATCGACGGCCTGCCGCTGCACATCATCGACACTGCGGGCCTGCGCGACAGTGCCGACGCGGTGGAGCGCATCGGCGTGGCGCGCAGTTGGGACGCCATCGCCAGCGCGGACGTGGTGCTGTTTTTGCACGACCTCACCCGGCTGCAGGCCGCAGGATATGCGCAAACGGAATCCGACATCGCGCGCGGCTTGCCCGCGGGCGTGCCCTTGCTGCATGTGTTCAACAAGCGCGACAGCGTGAACCCCGCGCAGGCGCAGCAGCAGGTGGTGCAGGCATTGGAACAATGGGGATTTCCAGTTGGCGAGAGCGTCTGGATCTCCGCTGCCAGCGGCGAAGGATTGCAGCAACTGCGCCATACGCTGCTGCAATTGGCCGGGGCGCAGCAGGGCAGCGAAGGGGTGTTCATCGCGCGCCAGCGGCATGTGCAGGCGCTGGAGAGCACCCGCGGCCACCTCGACCTTGCTGTGGAACTCATCGCCAAGGACGCAAACGCCCCGCTGGATTTGCTGGCTGAGGAACTGCGCCTGGCGCATCAGGCGTTGATGGCGATTACCGGGGAATACACCCCGGATGATCTGCTTGGGGCGATTTTCTCCAGCTTCTGTATCGGCAAATGATCGGTGGCTAGGAGCCTGTCGGGCTTTGGAATCGTCGGCTGCAAATGGGCCGCAGCGGTCCATTTTTCACCGTCTTTTTGACCCATAGCGGGGCTATGGGTCTGCAAATCCGGCAAAAACTGTCCTCGCTGGGCCCCCATTTTCGCTTTCGACGACCAAAGCCCGACAGGCTCCTAGGCACGTCGCAGCGACAGGCCCTGCGCGTTCACAATACTGCTCAGATCCCCCGCGGCGAACTCTGCAACAGCCTTGAATGCCTGTGTGAACATCTGTTCGTAATGCTGCTGTTCGACAAAGCCGATGTGCGGCGTGCAGATGGCGTTTTCCAGTCGCAGCAGCGGATGGCCCTGCAAGATCGGCTCGGCCTCGAACACGTCGACCGCAGCCAGACCCGGACGTCCGCGATTGAGTGCGGCCACCAGTGCGTCCGGAGCCAGCAATTCCGGCCGGGCGGTATTTACCAGGAGGGCGGTGGGCTGCATCAGCGACAGATCTGCCAGGGTGATGAGACCGCGCGTGGCCTCGTTCAGGCGCAGGTGCAGGCTAAGCACGTCGCTGGTGGTGAACAGGTCTTCGCGTGACACGCAGGCATGCAGCCCATGCGCCACGGCCAAGTCGCGCGATGCGGCGCTGCCCCATACTTGCACCTGCATGTCAAACGCCTGGCCGTAGCGCGCCACTCTTTGGCCGATGTGGCCATAGCCCCAGATGCCCAGGGTTCTGCCCGCGAGTCGCTGCCCCAGGCCAAAGTTTGGCGGCATGGATTGCGACTTCAGGCCCGCCTGCTGCCAGGCCCCATGCTTGAGGCTGGCAACATACTGCGGCAGGCGGCGCATGGCGGCGAGCACCAGCGCCCAGGTCAGCTCGGCGGTCACGGCGGGATCGGTCTGGCCCTCGGCCACGGCGATGCCCAAATCTGTGCAGGCCTGCACGTCCACATGTGGGCCGATACGGCCCGTCTGCACCACGAGTTGCAGCTTGGGACATTTCTCCAGCAACTGCCGGGACAGGGTGGAGCGCTCACGGATCAGCACCAGCGCCTGCGTGTCACGCAAGCGCACGCTCAGTTGCCCGACGCCCTTGACGGTATTGCTGAAAATTTTGAGGTCGTGACCTTCCAGGTGTTGTGCGCAGTCGAGCTTGCGCACCGCATCCTGATAGTCGTCGAGCACGGTGATCTGCATGGAAGTCCGCTCATGTTGAACCAGAACGGATCAGTGTAGACCCTTGTTCTGTTGCGCAGAATGCGTTCGCAGCCGCCCGCCTTGGTAATGACCCGATCAGGAGTTTCCCGATTTTGCTGCGGTGCAGCTTGCTTCCCTCACGACGGGCAGAATATAAGTCGATCTTGATATATGCGTGTCAGCTGCCCGGTGACGGGATGAATGCGTGACGGGTCAGACGACAGGAGGCTGGGATGGATGTCAAAGGAAAATGGCTGTTGCCGACAAGCCCGCAAAACACCTGGGAAGCGTTGAACAACCCAGAGGTGCTCAAGACCTGCCTTCCCGGCTGTGAGTCCATCACCGACACCGGGACGGGACATTTCGAGATCGTGCAAGTGTTGTCCCTGGGCGGATTCAAGACGCGGTTCAGCAGCACGCTCACGCTGGAAGACCCAAACCCGCCGCACAGCTACGTGCTGCGCTTCGAGGGCAACGCGGGAAGCGCCGGATTCGGTCTTGGGCGCGCGCTGGTGGCGCTGCAGCCCACGCCCGAAGGCGGCACGCAAATGAACTATCAGGCCACCGCCGAGGTGGGCGGAGCAATTGGGCAACTTGGCAAAGGGACGGTGGACAGCACAGCACAGAGTCTGGCGGAAACCTTCTTTTCCCGCTTCGATCAGGTGATGCGCGGACAGATTCCTGTGGA
>JAQTVS010000412.1 GCA_028706735.1 Thiomonas sp. | reverse complement strand
TAACAGATAGGCGGTGTCTCGGTCTACAGGAACGAAGCGGCTCATCGGGGCGGGCTGGATTGTGCAGCAGTGATTGTCTCGGATCGTGTCAGTATCTGGAACACTGGAAAGCCCGACAGACTCCTAGCAAGGTCTTGGCTTCGGGCACGGCGGCTTCGGCGGCGCGGTTGATGGCGAGGTCGAGCTGATCGGCCTGCGCGCCCATGCCGGCCATGCGCATCAGGCCGCTGGCCTTCTCGATCGCAGGCGGCAGGGGAATGCGCCATTTGGCGTTGCCGTAGAAGCCGTTCTCGCGCCCGAGTTCCTTCACCGCAATGTCTGCGCCGCGCGACAGTGCGGTCTTCAGCCCCTGATCGACCTCGCTGTTGCTCAACGCCGCCACAGCCGCGTTCACCGCGCCCGAGGACGCCCCGCCGCCCTGCCCCGACGGGTTCGGCTGCACGGCTTGCTGCGCAGGCGCCTGCGCCGTGCCCAGGGCGCCGCTGAGCTGGTTGGTCAGGTTGCCGAGGTCGAAGGCCATGGCGGGCAGTGGCGCGGCAAGCGCCAGCGCGGCCGCAAGGGCAAGTGGCAAAGCCAGGGGGCGAGATTTCATGACGTTCTCCGGGGGGTCAGCGTTGTGGATCGGGGGTGGCGCGCAGCACTTCGTCGAGCGTGGTGACGCCTTCGGCCACCTTGATGGCGCCAGCCAGGCGCAGCGGCTTCATGCCGTCTTTGATAGCCTGCGCACGCAGCGGCGCGAGTTCCGGGCTGCGCACCAGCAGCGCCCGCAGCGCCTCGCTGCAACTCAGCAGCTCATACAGGCCGATGCGGCCGAGATAACCGGTGTTGCGGCATTCCACGCAGCCCACGGGTTTGTAGGGGCGCACCTCAGATTGCGTTTTCCACGGCGCCACCGCAGCGCGGAAAGCCTCTTGGTCGAAGGCGTCGTCGGGCTGCTTGCAATGCGGGCAGAGGGTGCGCACCAGGCGCTGCGCGAGCACGCCGAGCAAGGTGGCGCTGGCGAGGTAGGACGGCACGCCGAGTTCGAGCAGGCGGGTGATGCTCGACGGCGCGTCGTTGGTGTGCAGGGTGGACAGCACCAGATGCCCGGTGAGCGCCGCCTGCACGGCCATGTCGGCGGTCTCGCGGTCGCGGATTTCGCCGACCATGATGATGTCCGGGTCTTGCCGCATCAACGCCCGCAGGCCTTCGGCAAAGCTGAGGTCGAGAGCCGGCTGCACCTGCATCTGGTTGAACGCGGGTTCGACCATCTCGATCGGGTCTTCCACGGTGCAGACGTTCACCTCCTCGGTGGCCAGGCGCTTGAGGGTGGAATACAGCGTGGTGGTCTTGCCGCTGCCCGTGGGCCCGGTGACGAGGATGACGCCGTTGGGCTGATGGGTCATGCGCTGCCAGTCGCGCGCTTCGTGCGCCGGAAAGCCGAGGGCGGGCATGTCGCGCACAACCACGTCGGGGTCGAAAATGCGCATCACGAGCTTCTCGCCGAACGCCGTGGGCATGGTGGCCAGGCGCAGCTCCACTTCGTCGCCAGAAGGCCGGCGGGTCTTGATGCGGCCATCCTGCGGGCGGCGCTTTTCGACCACGTCCATGCGGCCGAGCAGCTTGACGCGGCTGGTCATCGCGCCCATCACCGAACCGGGCACCTGATAGACGGTATGCAGCACGCCGTCGATGCGAAAGCGGATCACCCCCACGTCGCGCCGCGGCTCCAGATGGATGTCGGAGGCGCGCTGCTCGAAGGCGTATTGCCACAGCCAGTCGACCACCTGCACCACGCCGGCGTCGTTGGCGTCAAGCGCCTTGCCGCTGCGGCCCAGTTCCACCAACTGCTCGAACTGGTTGACCCCGCCTGTACTGCCATTTTTCTGCGCATGTTTGACCGAGCGCGCAAGGTTGAAAAACTCCACCGTGTAGCGGGTGATGTCTGCCGGGCTCGCCACCACCAGCTGGATGGGCCGACGCAGCATGCGCTCCATTTCGGGCACCCAGCCGCGGTCAAACGGTTCGCAAGTGGCGATGGTCACCTCGCTGGGCCCGGCGGCCACCGGCAGAATGCGGTGACGCTCGGCGTAGCTGGTGGACATGAGATCGCCGATCTTGCTGATCTCGACCTTCAGCGGATCGATCCGCAAATAGGGCAAACCCGCCCGCTGCGCCAGCCATTCGGTCAGTCCATCGAGTTCGAGCGTGCGGCCGTCGCTCACGCGCTTGAGCCCGGCGAGCGCCACGCGCTGCAGCGCATGCAGCTTGCCGCTGGCGTGCGCGCAGCGCTCCCAGCCGTAGCGGCCAGCAGCCGCGTCAATCAGGCCGTCCGCCTCCAGCCACTGCAGCAGTTCGCGCCAATCGAGCCGACCCTGCGCCGCAGGCGACGCACCCGTTGCAGAGCGCGCCTTGGGCGGGGTGGAAGACTCGGCAGAGCGGGTGGGAGTGCGGGGCGCGTCCATAGAACCGAGTGTAGGCCAGCCCCTTGTGACGCCGTGTTAGCGCGCCGGATGCAGGCGCTTGAGCAAGCGGGCCCAACGCCGCGCCGGCAGGCCTCCGGTGCGCTCCGCCACGGCATCGGCCCGCTCCAGCAGTTGCGCGCGCGTCGGCAGCGGGCTCTGCGTGACGTCGCGCAGGGCGATGGCGATGAGGTTGCCG
>JAQTVS010000076.1 GCA_028706735.1 Thiomonas sp. | reverse complement strand
GGCACGAGCATCAACCTCACAGCCATTCCCGGCGTGGTGGGGCATGTCAGCTACACCTTCGACAAACCCGGCACGTTCAACATCATCTGCAACGAGTATTGCGGCGCTGGCCATCAGGCCATGATCCGCAGGATCATCATCACCGGAGCAACACAATCGTGAGCGCAACTCTTAGCAACAACGCTCCGCGTATTGTCGCCGCGCCCACTGCCGGTGAGCTTGCCGGTGAAAAAACAATGCTTCTGGCTTTCTGGGTCACGGGTTGTCTGGCACTGGCGGTTGGCATCGCCATTGGCGTGCTTCAAAGCACCAACTACGCCGGAATCAATCTGTATCCCTACCTGCAGCCATTCCTCAAGTCCTACTACCAGGGACTGACCATGCACGGCGTGCTCAACGCCTACGTGTTCACCTTCTTCACCATTTCCGGCTGGCTGATGTATCTGCCTGCGCGCGAACTCAAGCTCAAGCCCAATATGGGCCTGGCCTGGTTCACCTACGCGCTGATGCTTGTTGGCACGTTGATGGCGGCTTACGGCATGTTCGACAATTCCTCAAGCGTGCTCTACACCATGTATGCACCGCTCAAGGGCAGCGCCTGGTTTTACCTGGGGATCACTCTGGTCGTGGTGGCAAGCATTCTGCCGCTGTTTGTGGTGATGGACATGCGCGCCCGCTGGAAACGGGCCAATCCGGGGCAACTCACGCCGCTGGTGACCTATATGAGCGCCACGACCTTGCTGATGTGGCTGCTCGCCGCGCTGGGTGCGGGCACAGAGGCCGTGTTCCTGCTCGATCCCTGGTCGCTCGGGTTGACGCACACGATTGATCCGCTGCTGGCACGCACGCTGTTCTGGTGGACCGGGCACCCCATCGTGTATTTCTGGCTGATGCCGGGTTACGTCTCCATCTATGCGTTGCTGCCGCGGCAAGCAGGCGGGAAACTGATTTCGGACCCGCTGGCCCGTCTGGCCTTTTTGCTGCTGTTCGTGTTCTCCCTGCCGGTGGGCACCCACCACCAGTACACCGATCCGGGCATCTCTCCGGTGATGAAAGGGATCGTGACGGCGCTGACCCTGTCGGTCGCGATTCCCAGCCTGATCACCGCCTTCACCATCGCGCTGAGCCTGGAGTATGGCGGTCGTCGTCGCGGCGGCAAGGGGCTGATGGGGTGGTGGTCCGCCTTGCCCTGGAAAGACGCCTCGGTGGCCGCGCAGGTGCTGGCGTTGGTGAGCTTCATCTTCGGCGGGGCTGGGGGCATCGTCAATGCCAGCTGGCAGCTCGACAACGTGGTGCATAACACCCTGTGGATTCCGGCGCACTTCCACCTCACCGTCGGCACCATGACCACCCTGGTGTTCATGGGCGTGAGTTTCTGGCTGCTGCCGCACCTGACCGGCCGCAAGCTGTACAAGCCGAAACTTGCACTCTGGAGTGTCTGGCTGTGGTTCCTCGGCTTGATGACCTGGGGCTTCGCCGGGCACTGGGCCGGCATGGACGGCGTGCCACGACGCGCCTGGGTGTCGTCTTTGCCGCATGATCAGTACATGCAGCTCTACGGCGCGGTGCATCCGGCGCTGATCATTGTGGGCATTGGCGGCGCGATTGCGGCCATCGGCGCGGTTCTCTACTACATCGTGTTCTTCGGCACGCTGTTCGGCCAGAAAGATGCCAAGGCGATGGTCGAGATTCCGTTCACCGACTACATCACCAGCTCCGAGGGCTCCGTGCTGGCGCGTATTGCCGAACCGCTGGGCCTGTGGACGCTGATCACCTTTGTCATCACCCTGGCGGTTTACATCCCCGTGTTCTGGCCCATGCTCACCCATCCGATCCACGCGCCGGGCTTCGTGCTCTGGTGACCGGATGAAGGAGGCTGGCTTCGCCTCTCCGCCCGTCATGCCGCAGCCGCAGCCGCGGCATGGCGGCTGGAAGGCTTCGGCGCGGCGGGCGGCGCTGGTCTCCACCTTGCTGCTGGCTGCGGTCTGGGCCTGGGCACATCTCCAACAACACTCCGCGGCTCTCCATGGAACTCCGCTTAAACCCGCCCCGGCGCCATCGCTGTCTGGATTCACGGACACCCAGGGCAGGGCATTCTCCTGGGCGCATGAACGGGGCAGGGCCGTGCTGGTGTTCTTCGGCTACACGCATTGCCCCGATGTCTGCCCCCTCACGCTGGCGGCCCTCGCGCGCAGCCTCAAGCAAATCGGCCCGTTGCGTCAGCGGGTTCGCGTGGTGTTCGTCACCCTCGATCCCGGGCGCGACACGGCGCCCGTTCTCCGCGCCTACCTGGATGCCTTCCTGCCGGCTGCCATTGGCCTGCGGGCAAGCGTGCCCGAAGTGCGCGCGTCGGCCCGGCAGTGGGGCATTACCTGGCGGCGTGTCGATACAGGCGAAGGCAACTACTGGATCGATCACACTGCGGCGGTCACCCTGGTCGGGCCGAACGGGCAATTGCTCGCGCGCTATGGCTACGGACAACTCACAAATCCTTCCTGGCTTGCAGACGACCTGCGCGCCGTTCTGGAGCATGGATGACAAGCAGCACCTGGCCGATCGCGGTGTGGGGGGCATGGTTCGCACTGGTCGGCGTGGCGCTGGCAGGCTACGGCCTGGCGGCGTGGCGCGGGCGCTGGCCGTGGTGGCGGGTGATGGTTTTTGCTGCAGGCTGCGCCCTCACGCTGCTTGCGACCTGGGGCTTGAACAACCCGCTTGCCTCGATGACGGGCTACACCATCGCCCTGATGACCATGGGCCAGATCGTGTCGCCGCTGTTGTTGATCGGATTTCCGCCGCAAGTGCGCGCGCAGTGGCACGCCCCCAAGCACGACTGGTGGAGCCTTTGGGTGCTCGACGCCTGGGTTGCCGCGGCGGTGTTCATCATTCTGACGCTCGGGGTAAATCTGCCCGGGGTATTCAACAGCGCACTCGCCAATGCCTTGTTTTCCGGGCCGATCGGCTTGTTTCTGCTGATCTCCGGGGTGATGTTCTGGGCGCAGTTGCTGCCGGGTTGCACGAGCATTCCCCATCGCTGGATTGCGGGCATCTACGGCTGGCTGGGCAGCCTGCCGATGATGATCATTGCCGCGATCTGGGTCTGGAGCGGCCATGTGCTCTACACCCCTTACCTCGACGTGCTGTGCCTGTGGAACCTCAGCCCGCTCGACGATCAACACTACGCTGGCTTGGTGATGTTCATCGCCGGATTGCCACTGCAATTGCGGGCAGCATGGCTGCTCATCATGCCGGACGAGGAGGCGCCGTGCTGATGCAAGCCAGCGCTGCGGCTCGTCGCCGTCTTCGGGCAATTCCCGATCTACACACGCGGCTGCGCTTCTTATGCTCTGCACGATATTCGCTGTGGAGACACGCACATGCTCGCGATGCCGACCATCAACATTGCCTCAGGCCAGCCGCCCTCTCTTGCGTCTGTGCGCAGCGCCTGTCGCAAGATGAAGCTTTGCATCGTTGCGTCCTACGCGGTTCTTGCGTACTTCATTGGCAGCAACCTGATTGCGCTGGGTCAGGCGCACATGCGCAGCACGGCCGCTGTGCTGGGCGCCGGCAGCCCGCTGGCAATCGTCAAGGATCTCGCGGTCATCGCACTGCTCCTGGGCGCCGCCTACGCGTTGTATCGTTCGCTGGCGATCTACCAAAGCCTGCGTTTGTGCGACGACAGCAAGATCTGCCGCGTGGTCTACGCCGTCTGTCGGGCCCATCCCGAGGCGGATCGCTACCGCATCGCGGTTCTGCGCAGTGGCAGAGGGTTCCTCACTGCCGAGATCGACGGATTTTTCAATCTCTGCACTCCCGATCTCTGGACGCAGAACTGGCCTCAGGATCTCAAGGCCAGAATCCAGTCGCCCGAGCCACTGGCCGTCAAGGCAGCGGTTGCGGCAGACTAACGCGACCCTGCCGCTGGCTGCAGCCGGACACCCGCGCCGCACCTCCATCGCCTGCTTCGCCCGCGTCCGCAGTGGCGCTGGATTGCTTTTTTGTGCGCCGATCCAGCGCTCCTCTTTGTCACAAGAGTTGCCGCCGCGAAACTCCGCATGGCCTTTAATGCACCCCACCCTGGACCACTCATGAAACATCATCCCATCCCTGTGATCTTGATGACCCTTTTTCTCGCCGCAAGCGCGCAGGCGCAAACGTCAGCGGGCAACGCCGCCGCAGGCAAGTATGAATCCTCCATGTGCGAAGGCTGCCATAACGCCCACGGCGGCTTCAAAACCGATTTCCCCGAGGTTTACCGCGCGCCCAAGCTGAACGGGCAAAGCGCCGCCTACATCGCGCAGTGCCTGGACGATTACCGCAGTGGCGCGCGCCGCAACCCGACGATGAAGGCTGTGGCCGACATCCTGACCTCACAGCAGATCGCCAATTTGTCAGCGTATTACGCCGTGTCTAAAAACCAAAGCGTCAAATGAGGAGCCTACAAATGAAACGAATGACTGCCTCCCTGACTGCCGCTGCCGCGCTTGTCGCTTTCGTGGGTTCGGCCCATGCTGCCGATATCAAAAAGGGGGAAGATCTGGTGAACAAGGGCGGTTGCATCGCCTGCCACGGCGCCGGACTCGACAAGCCCATCGCCCCCAACTATCCCAAGCTCGCCGGCCAGTATCAGAGCTATCTGTTCCACGCCCTGCAGCAATACCAGGCCAAGCACCAGACCCCGCTCTATGGCCGCAACAACGCCATCATGAGCGGCATGGTGGCGCAGTACAACACGCAGGATCTGCAGGACATCGCAGCCTACATCGCCAGCCTCAAGGGCGATCTCTACGTCCGCGACGAAATGCATTGAAGCTCAGCGATCTGCGTGCGGCGGGCACGGCTGTGCTTTGCGCCTTGATTGGAATCCTCTGGGCGCGCTGCTCGGCCACGCCGGATTTGTCTACACCATCTCAGGCATCAAGGTGCTGAAGTACTGGTTTTCGATCACCGATGACGCGCAGCATGTGCGCTTTCCCAGTCGCATTCACGATCCGATGAAGCAGTGGAAGCTCAGTCCGATGGATCTGGAAAGCCGCCGCCGCTGGGAGCAATGCACCAAGGCCAAGGAGGACATGCTCGAGCGCACGCATATTGTTGAAGCGCGCTGGTGGGTGGTGGAGGGCAACGACAAGAAGCTCGCACGGCTGAACTTCATCCGGGCACCTGCTGTCGCAGTTCGACTATGGTGAGGTGGAACATCCTCCCATCAATCTGCCCGAGCGCGAGCGCCATGCGGACTACAGCCGCCAACCCGTGCCGCAAGAGTTGATGGCGCCTGCGGCGTACCGATAGGCGAAACCGCCGGGCTGCCTTGCACGGGGCGGCCTGTCACTGCAGGGAGTGTCAGCCCTCGGCGCGGTCAGCGCGCAGGCTGTTGATATAGGCGCTGAACTCCGGCCCCGTTTCCGGGTGGGTCATGCCCAGTTGCACCGTGGCTTCGAGGTAGCCGAGCTTGCTGCCGCAGTCGAAACGGCGGCCGCTGTAGCGGTAGGCGTACACCGCTTCTTCGCGCAGCAGGGCGGAGATGCCGTCGGTCAGTTGAATCTCGCCGCCGGCGCCGGGTTTGCCGTTGCGCAGATGATGAAACACGCGGGGGCTGAGGATGTAGCGGCCGACGACCGCTTGCGTGCTGGGGGCAACCTCGGGGGCGGGTTTTTCCACAATGCCTGAGAGCGAGGTCAGCCCCGGTGTGATTTCCTGCCCGCTGACGATGCCGTAGCGCTTGGTGTGCTCGCGCGGCACTTCTTCGGTGGCGATGACGCTGCGGCCATGACGGCTGTGGATGTCCACCATTTGCGCCATGACGGGCGGCGTGCCCACGAGCAAGTCGTCAGCGAGGATGACGGCAAACGGCTCGTCGCCCACCAGACGCGCGGCGCACAGCACCGCAGCGCCCAGGCCGTTGGCCACAGGCTGGCGCACGAACACACACTGCACGTTGTCGGGCTTGACGCTGCGCACCACGTCGAGCAGCGCCTGCTTGCCAGCGGCTTCCAGTTCGTGTTCGAGCTCATACGCCGTGTCGAAATGATCTTCGATGGCGCGCTTGTGGCGTCCGGTGACGAATATCATTTCGGTGATGCCAGCGGCATAGGCTTCTTCCACCGCGTATTGAATGAGCGGCTTGTCCACCACCGGCATCATTTCCTTGGGGGTGGCTTTGGTCGCGGGCAGAAACCGCGTACCGAGACCGGCGACGGGGAAGACGGCTTTGGTGATGGTCGGGGGCATGGTCGTCATCGAGAATGGGCGATGCGCTTGATGCTAACAAGGGAATTGAAATTTGTGCGACGCAGCACACCACCGCGAACCGGTGTGGAAAGCAGCCGCATGTGATCCGCATCAATCCTTGTTGCGCGGCCTGTAGCCTTCAGCCAGGATGCGCACCCAGACCGCCCGCTTCTCCGCCTTGCTCATCTCCACCCAGCGCCCCACTTCCACTGCAGTCCGCAGGCAGCCGCGGCAGACCTCGTCGAAGCCGGTGGAGCACACGCCGACACAGGGCGTGTCCGGCTCGCCGCCCGGATCGTCTGGCGGTGTCTCGTTCATGCCGGAGCGCCTTGCAGGGCAAGGGTGCCGCTGCGCCCGGGAATGCTGCCGAGGCGGACGGTGTGGCGGGGCAGGGCGGCAAGGTCGAGCGTGTCGGCATAGCCGCGCATCGTGGTGCAGTGCAGGCCAGCGGCCTTCCAGCCGTGCAGCAGACGATCAAATACGGGCGCGAGCTGCCCGCCTTCGAGTTCTGCGTGCAGGGTGTAGACATGGTCGCGCCCATCGGTGCTGAGGCGCAGCAGATGGTCGGCCACGTTGTCGGCATTCAGGCCGTCCACGCCGATCAGTTCATCCAGTGTGGGCAGAGTGGTGGGCAGCTGCGGCACGGTGAGAGGGCGGCCCTGCACCACGGGGAGAAAGGGATGGGCGCCGCGGCCGTCCGAGGCCAGGGTGATGCTCAGCTCTTGTTCCAGCGCATAGGCGGCGTCATTCATCTGCCAGCCGGCGGCGCCATGTACGCGCGGGGGCGTGCCGAAAATCTCGCCGTAGCGGTCGATGGCAAGCTGGAGCTGGCGGCGGGTCCAGTCGGCATCTTTGCGCGCCACAGAGTCTTGCCACAGAATGTGGTCCCAGGTGTGGACGCCAGTTTCATGCCCTGCCCGGTGTGCGTCCCGCATCGGTGCTGCGGCGCGCTTGCCGATATCCGGTCCGGGCAGCAGGGTGCCGTAGAGCAGGGTTTTCAGACCGTAATGACTGGTGACCGAGGTGCGCTGCACCTTGGCAAGAAAGCCGGGGCGAAACACACGTTTGAGCGCTCGGCCAGTATGGTCTGGCCCCAGGCTGAACAGAAAGGTCGCGCGGAGTTGGTGCCGGTCGAGCAGCCGAAGCAGGGTTGGCACACCCTCGAGTGTGCCGCGCAGGGTGTCAACATCGATTTTGAGCGCGATGGTGGGCATGGGGATTCAGGAGGCGAGCGGTTCAAGGGGGCAGGCCGACATCGTAGAGGACTTGACCTGACACAGCCCGGGAGTACAGGGTGTCTGCTTCAATGGTTTCGGGCGGTGCCTTCGCACCCGGAGGAATGGAGATGCACGCTTTATTTTCAACCTGTGATTTGTGCGATGCGCACCGCGATGCCTTGCATAGCGATGTGCTGCGCGTGCTGCCCCCAGTGTTCCGGTCTTACGGCAAGATCACCCGCTTTCGCGGCCAGATCGCCACCGTGCAATGCCGCGACGACAACGCCTTGGTGCGCGCCGCGCTGGAGTCTGCGGGCTTGGCGCGGGTGCTGGTGGTGGATGGGGCGGCGTCCATGAAGCGGGCGCTCTTTGGCGGTAACCTCGCCGCGTTGGCCAATCAGAACGGCTGGGCTGGCGTGCTGATCAACGGCTGCGTGCGCGATGTGAGCGAAATCCAGCAAGTGCCCATCGGCGTGCTGGCGCTGGCGTGCGTTCCCGCACCGCCGGACAAGCATGGCAAGGGCATGACCGATGCCGTGGTGAATATCCAGGACGTGATCGTGCGGCCTGGCGAATGGCTCTATGCCGACGAAGACGGCGTGATCATCAGTCGCGAGCAGCTCGGGCTTGCGCTTTGACCCCTCGGGGGGCTGACGCGAACGCGGCAGGTCTGGGGGCGCTCCTGAGAAAACGCCGGGCCGCCCCAAGTTTTTTCATCCCCCTCGGGGGGCCTGACGCGAACGCGGCAGGTCTGGGGGCGCTCTCAGGTCAACACGCGGCGGCGGGCCAGCGGCGGATTGGTGTCGAGGTAGGCGCGCAGGCCTTCGAAAATGGCGCGGGCGATTTGCTTGCGGTAGGCCGGAGTTTGCAGCCGCGCTTCTTCCTCCGGGTTGCTGATGAAGGCGGTTTCGACCAGCATGGACGGAATGCTGGGCGACTTCAGCACCGCAAACCCCGCCTGCTGCACCTGCTTTGAATGCAGATGCACCAGTTCTCCCATCTTGCCCAGTGTGGGACGCGCCATTTTCAGGCTGGCGTTGATCTTGGCCGTGGTGGACATGTTGAGCAGCACCTTGGCCACCTGATAGCTGCGCGAGTTGATGTCGATGCCGCCAATGGCGTCGGCGGCGTTCTCGCGCTGCGCCATCAGCCGCGCCTCCACACTGGAGGCGCCGCTATCGGACAGGCAATACACCGAGGCGCCGCGCGCCTGCGGCGTGAACCAGCCGTCGGCATGAATGGAGGTGAACAGGTCGGCGTTGGCCGACTGCGCTTTTTCCACCCGCGTCCACAGCGGAACGAAGTAGTCGCTGTCGCGCGTCATCATCACCCGCATATGCGGCGTGTTCATCGCCAGGTCGCGCAGATGGCGGGCGATGAGCAGCACCACGTCCTTCTCGTGCACGCCGCTGGGGCCGGTGGCGCCGGGGTCTTCGCCGCCATGGCCGGGGTCGATGGCCAGCAGCACGCTGCGGAAGTTGCGCCGGTCGCGGCGAACGGGGTCGGGGCGCTGCGCGGGCGTGTTGTCGGCAAGAACCTGCGGCGGCTGCGGCGCAGCTTGCGGATCGTCGAGCTCGCTGCGGTGTTTGCGAATCCAGTCGCCGAGCGAATCTTGCTGCCCGGCCTGGGCCTGCGCCAGCGTTTGCGGCGGGGCGGCCTGAGCCGCGCCCGTGGCGGGTTGGTGGTCGCGGTCCAGCACCTCTTGCTGCTGCATGAAGGCCATCAACCGGTCGCCGGAATGCGCGGGATAGAGATCGAACACCAGCCGGTTTTGATAGGCGGCCACGGGCAACAGGCTGAACACCTGTGGCTTGACCGCCTGCTTCAGGTCGATCACCAGGCGCACCACGTCAGGCTTGTACTGGCCGACGCGCACATCCTTGATGAAAGGGTCGTCCGATTTCACCTTGCCCGCGAGTTCGCGCAACTGGTTGTCAAGCTGCAGGCCCTGAATGTCAACCACGAGCCGGGGCGGGTTGTTCAGCACCTGATGCGTGGCGCTCAGGGGGCCGTCGGACTCCAGGGTCAGCCGGGTGTATTCCGGCGCGGGCCAGACGCGGATGGACATCAGCGTCGCCCCGCGCGCGAGCATGGGGGTGGTCAGCAGCAGCACCAGGCTGGAGGACTGCACAAGAAAGCGGCGGCGTGGTGTGGTCATCTTCAGCTCCTGCTCCAAAGGCCGCGGTTGCAGGCGCCAACCACAGCATCAGCCAGACTTCAGTCGCTCTGGCAAGGCGCGCAACAAGGTCAAACCCACTTCGGTTCCTGCCCGCAGGACGCACTGGCGTTGTTCGTCCAAGGGCTCAAGGTGCAGAGTCAGGTCGGCTGCTGGCAGCAAGCCGTCCGCACGCTGCGGCCACTCAACCAGACTGACTCCCGGCCCGCCAACGACATCGCGCAGCCCGGAATCTTCCCATTCCAGCGGGTCCGAAAAGCGATAAAGATCAATGTGATAGGCGGCAGTCCGAAGAGTTCCCTTGAATTGTAGGTTGGGAATGTCAATGGCGTACTCCTCCACCAGGCTGAAACTCGGGCTTTTGATGCGCCCCTGCACGCCCAGCGCGCGCAGAAAGGCGCGTGCAAAGGTGGTTTTCCCTGCGCCGAGATCGCCTTCCAGGGTGATGAGCAGGCGGGGGGCAGAGTGTTGCGTCCACGCCAATGCCATGGATTGCGCCAGGGTGTTGGTGGCGGATTCATCGGCAAGCAGGAGATCCAGGGCGGCAAGGGGCATGGCGGGTTTCTAAAATCATCAGCATGGAGCAACTCAGCGCATCGCCCGAACATCTGCATTCGCGGGTGCAAGACATTAAGCAGCAGGGTCGTGCGCTGGGATTTTCGCAAATCGGCAT
>JAQTVS010000411.1 GCA_028706735.1 Thiomonas sp. | reverse complement strand
TAGGCGGCAAATCCCTTGATCGCAGTTAGCGGTTGACAAAGTGGCGAGAATCGGAAATAGTACGATCGTTCGTTTTTTATCGATCCCTCCCGCACACGACAAAAATGCCCGCCAGTCACTTCCCGATCTCTCCGCGCCGTACGCCGCATCGGACGGCGGGCGCCAAAACGGCGGCAAAACGCAGTGTGAGCGCAAGCCCGCCCGTCGAGCCGATCAGCAGCGGTTCGGCCAAGGGGCGGCAGACACGGCAGGCGATCATCGACTGCGCACTGCAGATGGCCGGGCGCATCGGGCTGGAGGGCTTGTCCATCGGCGTGCTGGCCGACCGGATGGAAATGAGCAAATCGGGTGTATTCGCGCATTTCGGTTCGCGCGAGGAGTTGCAGATCGCCGTTATCCGCCACTATCACGACCAGTTCGAGCAAGAGGTGTTCTATCGCGCCATTGCGCAATCGCGTGGCATGCCGCGGCTGGCCGCAATGGTGCAGCGCTGGTTGCAGCGGGTGAGCGTGGAAATGGAGACTGGCTGTATCTATATCTCCAGCGCGGTCGAATTCGACGACCGCCCGGGCAGCGTGCGCGACGCGCTGGTCGCCATGATCCAGACCTGGCATGACGCGGTGCGCCGCGCCATCGTGCAGGCGATCGAAGCGGGGCACCTCAAGCCCGACACCGATCCGCAGCAACTGATGTTTCAAATCCATGGCTACATCCTGGCGCTGCATCACGATGCCCGGCTGCTCAAGCTGCCCAACAGCCTGGAACTGGCTTGCCGCAGCCTTGACGCGCTGCTGCGTGCTCAGGCCACGCCCGAGGGGCTGGCGCTGCTCACGCCCTGCGCGGCGCACTGAATCGTTTTTGCCTTTGACCCGAATCCCAAGGAGATTTCCATGCCCCAATACACCCCCCCGCTGCGCGACATGCAGTTCGTCATGCACGAGGTGCTCGATGCAGTCAGCGGCCTCAAGGAACTGCCGCCCTATCAGGAGGTCGATGCCGATCTCATCAATCAGGTCTGCGAAGAGGCGGGCAAGTTCTGCAGCGAGGTGCTGCAGCCGCTCAACGCCAGCGGCGATATCGAAGGCTGCCATTTCGACCCGCAGGCGCACACCGTCACCACGCCGAAAGGCTTCAAGGCGGCATGGGATCAGTTCGTGCAGGCCGGCTGGACATCGCTGACCGCCGATCCAGAGTTTGGCGGTCAGGGGCTGCCGCATCTGGTGGGCAACGCGGTGCACGAAATGCAGAACGCCGCCAACCAGGCCTGGGCCATGTACCCCGGACTGACGCAGGGCGTGACTGAACTGCTCAACGTGCATGCCAGCGCGGAACAGAAGGCGCTGTACATGCCCAAACTTGTCTCGGGCGAGTGGACGGGCACCATGTGCCTGACCGAGCCGCATTGCGGCACCGATCTCGGCCTGATCCGCAGCAAGGCCGTGCCGCAGGACGACGGCAGCTACAGGATCAGCGGGCAGAAAATCTTCATCTCCAGCGGCGAACACGATCTGGCGGACAACATCATCCACATGGTGCTGGCCAAGCTGCCCGGTGCGCCCGAAGGCAGCAAGGGCATCTCGTTGTTCATTGTGCCCAAGTTCACGCCGGACGCCGCAGGCAAGGCGGGCGGGCGCAACGGCATCTTCTGCTCCGGCATCGAACACAAGATGGGCATTCACGCCAACTCCACTTGCCAGATGACCCTGGAAGACGCCACCGGCTCGATGGTGGGCGAACCCAACAAAGGTCTGGCTGCGATGTTCGTGATGATGAACGGCGCGCGCCTGGGTGTGGGCATGCAGTCGCTCGGTCTCACCGAAGTGGCGTATCAAAACGCCCTGGCCTACGCCCGTGACCGGCTGCAGATGCGCGCGCTCACCGGGCCGAAGGCGCCCGACAAGCCAGCCGACCCCATCCTCGTGCACCCCGATGTGCGCCGCATGCTGCTCACCGCCCGCGCCTGGGCCGAGGGCGGGCGCTTTCTGGCCTACTGGGTGGCGCTGCTGCTCGACCGCTCGCTGCACCACCCTGATGCTGAAGCGCGCAAGGATGCGGACGATCTGGTCTCGCTGCTCACTCCCATCGTCAAGGCCTTCATCACCGACAACGGCCTGCAGGCCGCCAACGAATGCCTGCAGGTGTTTGGCGGGCACGGCTACATCCGCGAGTCGGGCATGGAGCAATTCGTGCGCGACGCCCGCATCAACCTGATTTACGAAGGGACCAACACCATCCAGTCGCTCGATCTGCTGGGCCGCAAGGTGCTGATGGACGGCGGCGCCCGGATGCGCAAGTTCGGCAAGATCCTCACCGACTTCATTGAAGAAGAGGGGGTGAACGAAGCCATGCAGGAGTTCATCAATCCCATGGCCGATCTCGCCGACAAGATGCAGAAGCTCACCATGGAACTGGGCATGAAGGCCATGGCCGACAAGGAGGAAGTGGGCGCCGCCGCCGTGCCTTACCTGCGCGTGGCCGGGCATGTGGTGTTCTCCTACGCCTTCGCCCGCATGGCGCAGGCGGCGCTGCAAAAAATCGCCGCGGGCGATACCTCTTCCTTCTACCAAGCCAAGCTGCAGACCGCACGTTTTTACTTCGCCCGGCTCTATCCCGAGTCGGCCGCTGCCATCCGCATGGCGCGCAGCGG
>JAQTVS010000410.1 GCA_028706735.1 Thiomonas sp. | reverse complement strand
GGTACGCAGCCGCGCGGTGTGGGCGAGCACCCGCATCGGGGTTTCGAGACCGTGACCATCGTCTATCAGGGCGAGGTGGAGCACCGCGACTCCACCGGCGCTGGCGGCAAGATCGGCCCGGGAGATGTGCAGTGGATGACGGCGGCAGGCGGCATCCTGCACGACGAGTTCCACTCGCAGGCGTTCACCGAACGTGGCGGCACGCTGGAGATGGTGCAGCTCTGGGTCAACCTGCCCGCCAAGGACAAGATGTCGCAGCCCGGCTATCAGACCTTGTTGAATGCGGACATCCCCGATGTGGCCCTGCCCGATGCGGCAGGACGGGTGCGCGTGATTGCTGGCGCCTATGCGGGCCACCCCGGCCCCGCGCGCACGTTCACGCCGATGGACGTGTGGGACGTGCGCCTGAACCAGGGCGCGCAGGCCCGCTTCGACATCGCCGCGGGGCGCACGCTGGCGCTGGTGGTGCTGCATGGCGCAGTTCTGGTGAATGGCGATGCGGCGCTGCGCTCCGGACAGTTCGCCCAGCTCAGCAGAGAGGGGCGGGGCGTGCAGATCGAGGCGCAGGACGACGCCACAGTGCTGCTGCTCAGTGGCGAGCCGATCGACGAGCCGATTGTCGGCTACGGCCCGTTCGTGATGAATTCGCGGGAAGAAATCACGCAGGCGATGGGCGATTTCAACAGCGGCCGTTTCGGCCAGATTGCGACGTAAGCAGGCGGCCCGGCATTGTTGCGGGGCCGTTTCGGTTTTCCATTCGGAAAGTTCGGTGGCGCGCATGGACCCTCTGCGACTTCACATTCTTCCCGGCAGCGCCCGCGCGGGTGCGCTCAGCGGCGAACTGGCGGCGTTTGTTGCGCGGGCTGCCGAGCGCCAGGGCCTGCAGGCACGGGTGTTCGATCTGCGCGCCCTGGCGTTGCCGGTCTATGACGGCGATCTGGAAGCGGCGCAGGGCGTGCCCGATGCCCTGGCCGCTCTGGCCCAGGCACTGTGCCGCTCCTGAGCGCCTCCCCGTGGGGGTCAAGGAAATGTGGAGCGGCCGGCGTTTGCTTGAGAACGCCCCCAGACCTGCCGCGTTCGCGTCAGGTTCCCCGAGGGGGATGAGAAAACTTGGGGCGGCCCTGCGTTTTCTCAGGAGCGCATTGCGGCAGAGGCTGCGCCTATACTTGGCAGCGAGCTTGTCGGAGCGCCGGGTGCAAGTCCCGGCTGAGACTGCGTAACGCAGAATCCGCTGAACCTGATCGGGCTAGGAAGTGCGCCGCAAGTGCGCTTCCAACCCGCGGAGGGAACCAGGCGCCGGTGCAACGGCAGGCATTCATCCATCTTCTGGAGGTTCCATGTCTGCACTGCCCGAATCCCGCTACAAGGTTGACGCCCCCGAACTGACCGAGCGCACCACCCGAATCCCTTTCGCCGCGTCCAGCAAAATTTACGTCCAGGGCAGCCGTGCCGACCTCCGCGTGCCCATGCGCGAGATCAGGCTGGCCGACACGCCCGCGGTGTTCGGCGTGGAAAAGAACGCGCCTTTCGCGGTGTATGACACTTCCGGGCCCTACACCGATCCGCAGGCGGATATCGATCTGGCCCGCGGCCTGCCCGCGCTGCGCGCAGCGTGGATTGCCGAACGCGGCGATACCGAGCGCCTGCCCGCATTCAGCTCCGACACCACGCGTCGCCACAATGCCGATGCCGGCCTGGCCGCGGTGCGCTTTCCGCAGTTGCCTCTGCCGCGCCGCGCAACGTCCGGCGCCAACGTCAGCCAGATGCACTATGCGCGCAAGGGGCTCATCACCCCGGAGATGGAGTTCATCGCCCTGCGCGAGAACCAACGTCTGGAACAGTTGCAGGACGCGGGCTTGCTGAAGCAGCACCCCGGCCAGCATTTCGGTGCAAACATCCAGCCGCGCATCACGCCGCAATTCGTGCGCGAGGAAGTGGCGCGCGGCCGCGCCATCATTCCCAACAACATCAATCACCCTGAGAGTGAACCGATGATCATCGGCCGCAACTTCCTGGTGAAGATCAACGCCAACATCGGCAATTCCGCCACCACCTCCAGCATTGCCGAAGAGGTGGAAAAAATGGTCTGGTCGATCCGCTGGGGCGCGGACACGGTGATGGACCTGAGCACGGGCAAACACATCCACGAAACCCGCGAGTGGATTCTGCGCAACTCGCCTGTGCCCATCGGCACGGTGCCCATCTACCAGGCGCTGGAGAAGGTGGACGGCGTGGCCGAAGACCTGACCTGGGAGTTGTTCCGCGACACCCTCGTCGAGCAGGCCGAGCAGGGCGTGGACTACTTCACCATCCATGCCGGCGTGCGTCTGCCCTTCATTCCGATGAGCGCCAAGCGCGTGACCGGCATCGTCTCGCGCGGTGGCTCGATCATGGCCAAGTGGTGCCTGGCGCATCACAAGGAGAGCTTCCTCTACGAGCACTTTGAGGACATCTGCGACATCATGAAGGCCTACGACGTGGCCTTCAGCCTGGGCGACGGCCTGCGCCCCGGCTCCATCGCCGACGCCAACGACGAAGCCCAGTTCGCCGAGCTCGACACCCTGGGCGAACTGACGCAGATCGCCTGGAAGCACGACGTGCAGACCATGATCGAAGGCCCCGGACACGTGCCCATGCACCTCATCAAGGAGAACATGGAC
>JAQTVS010000075.1 GCA_028706735.1 Thiomonas sp. | reverse complement strand
CCGCCCTGACCCATGCCCGGCATCGACCCCATCATCATGCCGCCCATGCCCTGTGCATGCGTGCGGCCCGCCAACCAGAGGGAACTGCCCGCCACAGCCCCAACCACCATCTGGCGCCGGGTCATATGGATGTCGTTCAAACCAGAAGTCATTTTTTCTATCACGGCTTTCACGATTTGATCTCCTGTTTCATGCGCTGATAGTCCTCGCGACTGATTTCACCGTTCGCATAGCGCCGGTCGAGCGCTTCACGCGCCGACTCTTGCCTGGAATGCCGTTCCCCACAATGCGACACGCCGTGTCCTCCCCGAAAAATCATCCAGAGAATCAGACCCAGCACAAGAACTGGAATGATCCACATTCCGAACCAAGGGCCTGCGCCCCAACCCCAATATCCCATCATGATGCGTACTCCATTGTGTTTGGCGCCGACTGCATGTCGCGGTGCATTGCACGCGCAATCGGCGGGTTGTATCCGTGCGATCGCGCACGCTCATCCGGCTCCTGAGAAACTCGCCGGGCCGCCCCAAGAGTTTCTCACCCCCTCGGGGGGCCTGGCGCGTAGCGACAGGTCTGGGGGCGCTCTCAAGGAAACGCCGGGCCGCCCCAAGTTTTCTTGACCCCCACGGGGGCGGGCTGGGCCATCCCCCTCCCGACCTCCCCCACGCCGTGGGGTAGGGGAGGTGAGATCACTCCCTCCCCGCTCGTGGGGAGGGATGGGGTGGGGAGTGCCCTGCCCTGGGGGCGCTCAGACTTACTGCGCGCCCGCAGGCGCTCCGCGACGGGTTCCGCGCATCGCGCCAAAATGCTGATTCAGTATGGCTTGCTGCGCCGGGCTCAGTTCGGCATAGAGCGTTTTCATCGTCGTGGTCATGGTTTCCATGCCTGCGACGCGCTCTTGCATGAACTGGGTACGTTTCGCCATACGGTCCGGAGCATTGCCCTTTGCCTCGATCAGGGTGGCCCGCATGGATTGCATCGCATCAGCCTGTTTCTTGGCTTGGAGGGCGAAGGCGTTCCACGCCGCTTCTTGCTGCGGCGTGATCTGCAATTGCGCCTTCATCGCGCTGAGCCGATTTTCCATCCCGGCAGCCGGATCACCGCGCCCCATCATGCCTGCAGCCACGCCGCGGCCGCCCATCATGCCCATGCCCGGCCCTTCCCCCTGCATGCAACCCCATTGCTGCGGTTGCGCAGGGGATTGTGCGTAGGCAGCACCGATCGCGGCGAGTGAGAGGGCGGCGGCAAGTCCCAGTGTTCTACGGTTGTATTTCATGATTCATCTCCGAAAAAAATGCTTGGACGGTTGGCGGGACGTTCCCGCCGCGACATCTGATTGACCGCCATCGCAATGGGAGCCATTTCAACGCTGACGTGTAAGCAGGCCATGTCAAAAACTGGCCTTTTTGTATCGCATCATCAGCGAACGGATGGATGACATGCTGCGTTACATTGTTTTTGGCGAGCCGCGCTGCAGACCGCCGAAAATCACGGCATGGACATACCTGACCACATTCTGATCGTCGACGACGATGGCGAGATCCGCAATCTGCTGAGCGCCTATTTGCAAAAGAACGGGCTGCGCGTCACCGCAGTGGGGGACGGCAAGGCCATGGAACGCGCCCTCGTCGCCGCGCGCATCGACTTGATTGTGCTCGATCTGATGCTCCCGGGAGACGACGGTCTGACGCTCTGCCGCCAGCTCCGGGCCAAATCCGACATTCCCGTGTTGATGCTCACGGCGCGCAGCGACGAGACCGACCGCGTCGTTGGGTTGGAGATGGGCGCCGACGACTATCTGACCAAGCCCTTCAGCGCGCGCGAGTTGCTCGCCCGCATCAAGGTCATCCTGCGCCGCGCCCGCAGCCTGCCGAGCAATTTGCAGCCCGAAGATTGGCACGAAGCGCACTTTGCAGGCTGGACACTCAACACCACGCATCGCCATCTGATTTCTCCGGCGGGTGTGGTGGTGGCGCTGAGTGGCGCGGAATACCGCTTGTTGCGGATTTTCCTGAGCCATCCCAACCGGGTTCTTAACCGCGATCAGTTGGTGGATCTCACACAAGGCCGGGAGGCTGACCCGCTCGATCGCAGTATTGATGTCCAGGTCAGTCGCTTGCGTCAACGGCTTGGAGATGATCCGCGCGACCCGCTGCTGATCAAGACGGTGCGGGGCATGGGCTATGTGCTGTCAGTGCCCGTCGAGGGAACGCCGTGAAACGGTTGCTGCCAGCATCGCTATTTGGCCGAATGATGCTCATTCTCTCCATTGGGCTGATACTGGCGCAACTTTTGAGCGCGTCGATTAACTTCGCTGAGCGTGATCGTGTGCTGCTGCGCACCAGCGGAATGGAATCTGCGCAACGCATTGCCGACGTCGTCAAGCTGTTGGATTCTGTGCCCCAGGGCGAGCGCCAGCGCCTCGCCAGTGTCTTGAGCGTGCCGCCTCAAATCGTGGAACTGGAATCTGCGCCCACGAGCCCCCGCGGCGCTGTCACGAATCTCCCCCAAACTGCCATGTTTTCTATGGCGCTGCGGACTGCTTTGGGAGATGAACGCCGCCTTCTTGTCTCGGCGGGCGCCACATGGCCCAGCTTGGGCGCATCTGCCGTGGCGCACCTTCCCCATTCGGGGATGACCGAGATGCCGGACATGGCCGCGGCCATGTCGCGGATGTCGCCTACTGCGCTGTCGTCCATGCAGTCGTTCATGGCAAGCAAGCTGGGCTTTTTGATCCAGGTGCAATTGCAGGATGGAAGCTGGGTCGCCTTCACAACCCAGCTTCACCAAAGCGCCAAAGAGCCCCCCTGGCGATTGCTGCTGACCTTGCTGGTTTTATTGGTCACCGTGCTTGTCCTGTCCTACGCCGCTGTGCGCTGGATGATTCGACCCTTGGCGATTTTGTCCTCGGCTGCCGATTCGCTCGGCAAGGACATCAACCGTCCTCCGCTGCCTGAACTTGGCCCCACCGAGGTGCGGGTTGCTGCGCACGCCTTCAACACCATGCAGGCGCGTCTGATTCGTTTCATTGCGGATCGCACGCGCATTTTTTCGGCGATGTCACACGATCTGAAAACGCCGATCACCCGCATGCGGTTACGCACGGAACTGCTTGAGGATGACGAGATACGCGCCCGGTTTGAACAAGACCTGCTGGAAATGGAGCACATGGTGAAGGACACACTGGATTTCATGCGCGGGCTCGACCAGCCTCAGCAGGCGCAGCCCATCGACATCATGGCCCTGCTGGAGAGTCTTCAAGCGGATCACGAAGAGATGGGACGTGACGTCCAGATCCGAGGGCGTGCCATCGGACCGTTTCTGGGCGATCCGGCGCGGCTCAAACGTTGTCTGTCCAATCTGATCGACAACGCGATTTTGTATGGCGGACAAGCTGCGGTCATTGTCGACGACAACGCTTCTGCCTTAACGCTGCGCATCCAGGACCAAGGCCGTGGCATCCCGGATGAGGAACTCGACAAAGTGTTCGAACCGTTCTATCGGCTTGAATCCTCCCGCAGCCGCGAAACAGGGGGCACCGGCCTCGGGCTTGGCATCGCACGCGACATTGCACGCGCGGCGGGTGGGGACCTGAGCTTGCGCAATCGACAGGATGGCGGCTTGGAGGCTGTGTTGAAACTGCCGCGCAAGCCGACGCAGCGCGTCGGATTCGCCTCTGCCAATTCCGTCCATTGATCGAACCCCATAAAGTATGAATTCTTTCTCAAGGAAACTTGGGGCGGCCCTGCGTTTTCTCATGCGCTTCAGACGACGAGCGCGACAGCCTTGATCAGTGCCCACACCTGC
Source organism: Thiomonas sp. (assembly GCA_028706735.1). Taxonomy (GTDB): domain Bacteria; phylum Pseudomonadota; class Gammaproteobacteria; order Burkholderiales; family Burkholderiaceae_C; genus Thiomonas. Next base: position 6,641 of record JAQTVS010000075.1, on the reverse strand, counting down.
ATTCCGGTGCGAAGCTGCAAACGCAGCAGAGCCGCGCGGGTCACTTCTGCAAACAGCCTTTGGCCGCAACCCAGCTCAAGTTGCAGCAGGACGTGCTCGGGCCGCGTGGCAGGCTGAATGTCCACGATATGCGCCTGGAATTGATTGACGATGGACGCATCCAACGGCTTGCTCAGCGCAATCCCCACATCCCGGGCGCGCACGAGCAGGCGGGTCGTCGCGCCCCGGCGTTGCTTGGCCGGCGCCTCCGGCGCTAGCCAGAAGACGTCCGTCGCGCCCAGCGCATACCCGTGCAGCCCATGTTCTTGTCCGGCTGGCGCGGCCTGCAACACGGCGCTGCAATCCCCTTCTTCTTCGAACAGCGGAGAGTCGGCGCGTGCTGCGGCATCCACCAGGGATTCGATGCCCGTGATGCGTCCGTCCTGCATGAACACCACGCGATCTGCCAGCCGCAGCACTTCGGCTGGCGCATGGGTGATGAATACGACGGGCAACCCGGTGCGCGCGATGACGTCTTGCAGCAGGCCGAGGATGTCCGCCTTGGAGCGCCAGTCAAGCGCGGCAAGGGGTTCGTCCATCAGCAGCAGACGGGGACTGGAAAGCAGAGCGCGGGCGATGGCGACGCGCTGCCGCTCGCCCCCGGACAGCAGGTTCACCCCCCGATCGAGTTTACCCTCCAGCCCCACCTCCGAGGCCACACGCTCGATGTCGGAGCCGCCCACCCGCGCCCGTTTGGTGGTGAACTGCAGATTGCCGCGCGCGTTGAGATGCAAGACGAGCGAGGGCTCCTGGAAGACGAAGCCGAGATTGCGATGACGCGACGAGCGCGTCAAACCCGAGGGGCGTGCGTCCAGTTCGACCTCGATGTCATCGGCGCCCGCGCGGTGGGCGGCGAACTGCAGGTTTTGACGCACACTCAGATGCGGGAACAGCGCGGCGTCCTGAAACACGAAACCGATGTCACGCGAATAGGCCGGCGCCTGTTGCCGCCCGTCCAGCCAGGGCGTGCCGCAGCAAGACAACCGCCCCCGGACCTGCGGTTCCAGCCCGGCAAGACAGCGCAGCAAGGTCGACTTGCCGCAACCCGACGGGCCGAACACGGCGGTCACCCCAGTATTGGGCCAGGCGAATCCGCCGGTCTGCAATGAAAATCGCCCCAGTTTGAGATGCATGTCACCTTCGAGCATGGCATCAACCTCCGTGCCGCCGGTCCCACTGCCGGTTCAATGCGTAGAGCACCGTCAAGACCAGCACCGCAAAAACCAGCAGGAACAGCGACAGCACATGCGCCTGGGCGTATTCCAAGTTGTCCACGTGATCAAAAATGTCGATGGAGATGACCCGCGTCTTGCCTGGAATGTTGCCACCCAGCATGAGCACGACGCCGAACTCTCCCACCGTATGCGCAAAGGTCAGGGTTCCGGCGACCAGATAGCCTGCCTTCGACAGCGGCAAGGTGATGTGGAAAAAGCGGTCCCAGCGCCGCGCGCGCATCGTGAAGGCGGCATCGAGCAGGCGCCGCGGAACGGCTTCGAATGCGCGCAGCAGGGGCTGCACCGCAAAGGGCAACGAATACACCACCGAACCGATCACCAGGCCGGTGAAACTGAAGCTCAACTGTCCTTGATAGCCGAGCGTGCGCAGCGCCTGCGTGAGCACGCCATTTGGGTTGAGCGCGATCAACAAGTAAAACCCCAGCACCGTCGGCGGCAATACGAGGGGCAGCGCCACCACAGCTTCGATCAGCACCTTGGCGCGCGAGCGCATGCCCGCCAGCCATGCGGCAAGCAGCGTCGAGAGAATCAGCAAAATGGCAGTCGTCAATCCGGCAACCTGCAGCGTCAGCCACAGCGGCTGCAGATCGACCGGGACGCCGAACAGTTCCATCTCCGCCTCAGCGCGGCACTTCGTAGCCGTAGCGTTCGATGATCTTCTGCGCATCGGGGGAGCGCAGATAGGCCATGAATTCTTGAGCCAACTTCAGGTTGTTGGTGCGTTTGAGGATGATGGCGGCCTGATCAATCGGGGCGTAGAGGTCTTGCGGCGCCAGCCAGATTTGACCCTTGTCCTTGGCAGGGCTGTTGGGCGCAAGAATCTGGGACAGGGCGACAAATCCCAGCTCGGCATTGCCCGTGCTGACGAACTGGAAGGTTTGGGTGATGCTGTTGCCACTGACCAACTTGTCCTGAATCCGCTGGGTATCGCCCAGTTTGTTCAGCACATCCATGGCCGCTGCGCCGTAAGGCGCGACCTTGGGATTGGTGATGGCCAGATGCTGGAACGCTGCAGCATGAAGAACCTGCCTTGCCTGCTCCTTGACCGGCAGCGCCGGGCTCCACAACACCAATTTGCCGCGCGCATAGACGACGTAGCTGCCGGGCTCGGCGAGCCCCTCTTGCATTGCCAGTTTCGGGGTCTTGGTGTCGGCGGAAAAGAACGCATCGAATGGGGCGCCATTGCGAATCTGGGCGTAAAGCTGCCCTGTCGCGCCGAAGCTGAACCTCACCGTTTCTCCCGTTTTCGCCTCGAAACCGGCGCCAATGTCCTCGATGGCCTGCGTAAAATTCGCCGCCACCGCGATTGTGAGCGGCGCGCCTTGCGCGGCAGCCAATCCAGTGCCGCTCAGGATCATGCAGATGACGACAACGCGGACGACACGAACCATCAACATGGTGCACTCCTCAAGAAGAACTCAGCGCTGGCACTCCGCTGCCAGGCGGCGGCACGCGATCAGATATCCAGTTCCGCCAGGTCAAAGACGCAAGTCACTGCGCGTGCACGCGGCGTCTGGCCAATGGGCTTGGGCCGTTGCAGCACGGGAGATCGCTGCGACTGCGGCGCTGCTTCGCTCATTTCTGCCTGCGCTTTGCGGTGGGGTTCGGCCAGGCTCTGCAGATCAATGTCCTGCAGGATGCACTGCAAGGAGAGGTCTGCTCTTGCCCAGAGCGATTCGGCAATGAGGGCTTCCGGCGTCAACCGGCCCGTCGCAGGCATGGCATGGTCGAAGGCCTGTTCGGCGTGCTGATCCACGGCTTTCGCGATGTCCGCGATGCTGATCGTGCATGCGGCCCGCGCCAAGGCATAGCCGCCTCCAGGGCCGCGCACCGAAAGCACGAGCGCGTTGCGTCGCAATTTGGCGAACAGGTGCTCCAGATGCGAGACCGAGATCTTCTGTCGCGCCGCGATGCTTTGCAGGCTGGTGTAGGTCCCGGGCTGCTGCAGCGCAAGGTCGATCAACGCGGAAATTGCACAACTGGCTTTGGATGTGATACGCACGGCGCACCCCCTATCGGCAAACTCGCTCCATGCCGCATCCCGCTCGCAAGGCGAGAGGAGCGGCATGATCCAGACACACCGACTCAACGAATGATGTCGTAGGAAAAGTCGGTCACCGCAGTCTCGATGGTGCTCGTGTCCAGACGGTCGAAATGCTTGTCGAGGATGGACACCAGCACGCGCATCGTGCCTTCGTAGCCCCAGATGGGGTAGCGATGCCAGTGGTGGCGGTCGAAGATGGGAAAGCCCATGCGGATCAGCGGCACGTTGCAGTCGCGTTCCAGGTATTTGCCGTAGGTGTTGCCGATCAGGAAATCCACCGGCTCGGTGAACAGCAGGGAACGCAGATGCCACAGATCCTTTTTCGCATGCGCCTTGCACCCTTTGCCGAAGGGACTGGCATCGAGCATGGCCTGCACGCGCTCAGCCCAATCCTTGTCGCCGTTGGTGCTGAGCACATGCACCGGTTCGGCGCCGAGCTCCAGCAGGAACTGGGTCAGGCCGACCATCATGTCCGGGTCGCCATACAGCGCGAAGCGCTTGCCGTGCAGGTGGGCCTGGCTGTCGGCAATGGCATCGACCAGACGGCCGCGCTCCTTGACCAGGCTGGCCGGCACCGGCTTGCCGGTCAGACGCGACAACTCCATGAGGAACCTGTCCGTGCCCGACACCCCGATCGGGCTGTTGAGGGCCACCACCTCCTGGCCTTTTTCGGCGATGTACGCCGCGGTCTTTTCCGCGCTGTAATGCTGGAACACGATGGTCGCCTTGGCATTGAGCGCGCGCTCGACCTCGGCCTTGGTGGTGCCGCCGTCGTACATGCGGAACTCGCCGTCGGTCGGCGTGTTCCACACGTCCGACGGGTCGCAGAGCACGGTGTGGTCTGCTTCGAATGCCTTGAAGATCCGGCGGATTTCGGGGATGTTGCCGACCACATAGCCGTCGAAGCCGCCGATGAAGTTGATGCTGTCGTCGGGCTTGCGCGTCAGTGCCTGGGTGGTTCCAGCCTTGCCGTCCCAGAAGTGCTTGAGCACACCGAGCAGGGCGTTGTCGTATCCGGTGATGTGGCTGCCGACGAATGCCGGGGTGTGGGCGAAGGGCACGTCGAAGTCTTCGGGCACCGAGCCCTTTTCCTTGGACGTCTTGATGAAGGCGTTCAGGTCGTCGCCGATGACTTCGGCCATGCAGGTGGTGGACACCGCGATCATGTCCGGCTTGTACAGGTTGTAGGTGTTGGCCAGGCCGTCGACCATGTTGTTGAGGCCGCCGAACACCGCCGCGTCCTCGGTCATCGAGGACGACACGCAGGACGTCGGCTCCTTGAAGTGGCGCGAAAAATGCGAGCGGTAATACGCCACGCAACCCTGCGAGCCGTGCACGAAGGACAGCGTCTTGGCAAAGCCGTTGGCGGCGAACACGGCGCCCAGCGGCTGGCAGGCCTTGGCAGGATTGACGGTGAGCGCCTCCCGCGCGAAGTTCTTCTCGCGGTAGTCCCAACTCTTGGTCCACTCGATGGTCTTGGCCAGATCCTCGGCGGGGACGCGGTATTCGAAGTTCGCCCGCTTGGTCTGCAACATCTCGCGGTATTCGGGCTCGCGGAACAGCATCTCGTGGTCGAGGATGGTTTCGGCGCTTTGCGGCATGACAGTTTCTCCTTCAGACTTGGTTGCGTGGCATCGGGCTCAGGCTGCCCACGGCGCCTTGGTCAGCCCCCAGACCGGCGAGTTGATCGCCATGTCCATGTCGCGGGCGAAGATGGCGAAGCCGTCATAGCCGTGGTAGGGGCCGGAATAATCCCAACTGTGCATCTGGCGGAAAGGCACGCCCATCTTCTGGAACACGTACTTTTCCTTGATGCCCGAGCCGACCAGATCGGGCTGGACCTTCTCGACGAACTTCTCGAACTCGTAGCCGGTGACGTCGTCGTAGATCAGCGTGCCGTCCTTGACGTAGTGGGTGGTGCGCTGATAGTCGTCGTTGTGGCCGAACTCGTAGCCGGTGCCGACCACTTCCATGCCCAGGTCCTCGTAGGCGCCGATGACGTGGCGCGGACGCAGGCCGCCGACGAACAGCATGACCTTCTTGCCTTGCAGGCGCGACTTGTACTTGTCGATGACGGCCTGCATCAATGGCTTGTACTTGGCGATCACGTCCTCGGCCTTGGCCTTGATGGTGTCGTCGAAGTGACCGGCGATTTCGCGCAGGCTCTTTTCGATCATGCTCGGGCCGAAGAAGTTGTATTCCACCCAGGGTATGCCGTACTTCTCTTCCATGTGGCGGCTGATGTAATTCATCGAGCGATAGCAGTGCAGCACGTTGAGCTTGGCCTTGGGCGTGTTCTCCAGCTCTGCCAGGGTGCCGTCGCCAGACCACTGCGCGATCACCCGCAAACCCATCTCTTCAAGCAGGATGCGGCTGGACCAGGCATCGCCGCCGATGTTGTAGTCGCCGATGATGGCCACGTCGTAGGGCGTGGCCTGGAATTCGTGTTTGTTCGGATCGACCTTGTCGAACACCCAGTCGCGGATGGCGTCGTTGGCGAGGTGGTGGCCCAGCGACTGCGACACGCCGCGGAAGCCTTCGCAGCGCACCGGCACGATGGTGTGCCCCTCGTATTCCTTGGCCTTCTTCTTCGACACCGCTTCGATGTCGTCGCCGATCAGGCCGATCGGGCATTCGCTCTGGATCGAAATCCCCTTGTTCAGCGGGAACAGGTCCTGGATCTCGTCGATGATCTTGTCGAGCTTCTTGTCGCCGCCGAAGACGATGTCCTTCTCCTGGAAGTCGGAGGTGAACTGCATGGTGCCGAAGGTATCGACCCCGGTGGTGCCGATGTAGTAGTTGCGGCGCGAGGCCCAGGAATACTGGCCGCAGCCCACCGGACCATGGGAGATGTGGATCATGTCCTTGATCGGCCCCCACACCACGCCCTTGGACCCGGCATAGGCACAGCCGCGGATGGTCATCACACCGGGCAGCGACTTGATGTTGGATTTGACGCCGCAGTCGGGCTTGCCTTCCTCGAACGAACCGAGATGTTTGGCGCGGCGCTTGGCCATCTTGTCCGGATAGGCCTTGAGGACCTCGTCGATCAAGGCCTTGTTTTCGGCCTTGCGCTCTTCAACCGTCATGCTCATGGTGGATGCTCCTTGGCTGTTGCTTCGATTCTGGGCGGCGCCGCGAGCCGCGACGCCGCCGTTGGGTTGTTGCTGCGGTCAGGCTGCCGCCAGTTCAGCCGCGGACTTGCCGACCAGGTTCTCGTCCACCGCCTTCATGATCCCGTGGTCCATCAACAGGTCTTCGAGTTCGTCCATGGTGATGGGGGTGGGGATGGTGCCGTTGCCCGCATTGGCGTGAATCTTCTC
>JAQTVS010000409.1 GCA_028706735.1 Thiomonas sp. | reverse complement strand
CGCAACGCTGCTGCCCTATGCGCAAGCGCATGGCGCCGCGGTCTGCGCCATGGCGGTCAAACGGTTTGAAGCCCCCCGGCAGGCGCCTGCGCAAACCGTGTTTTCGACCCACGGCCTGTTCACCCCCGGCCAGGCCTTGCAGGTGGACGGCGGCTTTTCCCCCATCTATCGCCGCGACTGCATCACCCATCTGTGGGACGAGACGGTGAACTTCTCAGAGGACGTGCTGTTCAACCATCGAGCGGTCAGCAATGCGGGCTGTCTGTATGTCCACCCCGAACCGCTGATGATCTACCGCGTTCGTCCCAACTCGGCCACGCATGACATGCCGCATGCCAGCCACCGCGCGGAGCGTGCGTATGCCCAGGTCCTGTCCCGTCTGGGGCCGTCCCGCCACGTCTGCCCGGCCTCAGACCAACTGGCGGCGCGCTTTGAGCGCAAGCGGGTTTTGAACGCGCGTTACCTGCGGGCCTGGACAGAGCGCCCGGGCCTGTCGTTCGAGGACTTCATACAGGAGACAAGGGCAGTCCAGACCGCATGACACACTGCGCCAGAAGTCCGGGCGGACGATCATGTCGCCCACACCCGGGGCAGGCAGGCGCTGAGGCCCCAGGCCTCTTGCCGCCAGTCCGCCCACACCGCGCGCAGCAGGGCGGCGATGGGCTCGATGCGCTGCCCCAGCACCCGCAGGACGATGACCTGCGGGTGCGGCGCGCTGGCCCCGGCGAGCAGCGCCGCATGGGGCGTCTGCGCGGCAAGCTGCCGTGCGGCGTCGAGCAGCGCGTCGCGGCGGGGCGGCGCAATGGGGCTGCCTGCAGCGAAAAACAACGTGGCCAGCGCGGTGTGGCCGCGCAGCCCGCCGGGGCCGTGCCGCAGCACCAGATCATCACCCGCGATGAGGCCGCGCTCCAGCCAGAGCCCTGGCAGTTCGATGTGCTGGGTGAAGCGCCCGGCCTCAAACGCCGCGCCAGCCGCAGGCAGGCCCAGCGCCAGCAGGTCCCAGGCGATGAGTTCGGCGCCCTGCGCCAAGTGGAAGCGGCCGCGGTTCTCGCCCAGACAGTCGTTGTACGCCAGGGTTTCCAGCGGCAGCCATTCCAGCCGCGCGCCGGGTTCCAGCCGGGCGTCGAGAGTTTGCTGCGCAGCCGCGCCGGTGCTGCGGTAGAAGCGCCCCGCGCCCGGGGTGGTGACCAGGGCGTGCGCGCCCGCTTCAAGCACGGTGTCAATGGCCAGGGTGTCGCCGCCCACCAGTCCGCCCGGCGGATGCACCAGCACCTGATGGCACACCGCGCCCTGCTCCGGATAGTGGCTCGCCAGAGCGCGCAAGCCGCCGTCGTGTTGATGGCGCAGCACGGTGCGCCCGGCTTCGAGAGAGAACTGCAGGTGCAGACGGGAATGCCAGGACACCATGCGCGGGTGGGTGTGTGGGAGAGGAATGAAACGGAGCAAGTTGTGTGCTAGACCGCACGGGCGTTGCTCACGACGCCATGTTGTAGCAGACCGGCTACGATGGATTGCACGTCCGGGCACTCCAGCACCCCACTGGGAGCGGAGCGCTCTCCCCCGACCTCACGGAGCGTTTCACATGGCATCCTCCAAACCCGCGTTCCACTGGGACGATCCGCTGCAACTCGACGCCCAGCTCAGCGCCGACGAACGGGCGGTGCGTGACGCCGCGCAGGCGTATTGCCAGGGCCAGCTCGCGCCGCGTGTGCTCAGCGCGTTCCGCCATGAAACCACCGACCCGTCGATCTTCCGCGAAATGGGCGCGCTCGGCCTGCTGGGCCCGACGATTCCCGAGGCCTATGGCGGCGCCGGGCTGAACGATGTGAGCTACGGGCTCATCGCCCGCGAGGTCGAGCGGGTCGATTCGGGCTATCGCTCCATGATGAGTGTGCAGAGTTCGCTGGTCATGCTGCCGATCTTCGCCTTCGGCTCCGAAGCGATGAAGCAGAAATACCTGCCCAAGCTCGCCCGCGGCGAATGGATCGGCTGCTTCGGGCTGACCGAGCCCGGCCACGGCTCCGACCCCGGCGGCATGACCACCCGCGCCCGTGCCGTGCCCGGCGGGTATGCCCTCACTGGCAACAAGATGTGGATCAGCAATAGCCCGATCGCCGATGTGTTCGTGGTCTGGGTCAAGGACGACGCGGGCGAGATTCGCGGCTTCGTGCTCGACAAAGGGGCAAAGGGCCTGAGCGCGCCGGCCATTCACGGCAAGGTCGGCCTGCGTACTTCAATCACCGGCGAAATCGTGATGGACAACGTGTTCTGCCCCGAGGAAAACGCCTTTGCGCAGGTGCGCGGGCTCAAGGGCCCGTTCACCTGCCTGAACAGCGCGCGCTACGGCATCGCCTGGGGTGCGATGGGTGCGGCGGAAGACTGCTACGCGCGTGCACGGCAGTATGTGCTCGAACGCCAGCAGTTCGGCCGACCGCTGGCGGCCAATCAGCTCGTGCAGAAAAAGCTGGCCGACATGGCTGCCGAGATCAGCCTGGGCCTGCAGGGCGCGCTGCGGCTGGGGCGCATGAAAGAGGCGAGCAGCGCCGCGCCGGAGGTCACCAGCCTGCTCAAGCGCAACAATTGCGGCAAGGCGCTGGACATCGCCCGCACCGCGCGCGACATGCTCGGCGGCAACGGCATTTCCGACGAATTCGGCGTGGCGCGGCATCTGGTGAACCT
>JAQTVS010000074.1:6218-10475 GCA_028706735.1 Thiomonas sp. | reverse complement strand
GAATTTCCAGCCTCGCCGGCGGCCCCTGCCAGCCATGCTGCGCCGCCCACTGCTGATTGAACTGGAGCAGCACGCCGTTGGCATCATTCAGTGCCAGAGAAGCGGTGTTCGAATCGCGCCCATCGACCAGAACCTGCACCGTGGCCGACTGATGCTTGAGCAGGTCGCGGGTGAAATGCGGGCCGATGTGCAGCACCAGCAAGGCGTCCTTGTCGTTGATCAGCGGGGCGATCTGCGCATCATGCGTGATGGTCGCAACCTGCTGAAATGAGGTGGCCCCAGAAAAATGCGCCAGCAGCTCGCGCGAGGCGTAGCCGGAATCTTCGTTGTAAACGGCGTAGGGGATATGGTTGAGGTCAAAGCTCGCGGCATAGCCAAACACCAAAAGCTGAATCAGCGGCGGGCCAATCAGCACGGTGCGGCTGGCGGTGTCGCGCAGCAACATGAGCAGTTCCTTGATGACGAGTGCAACGATACGGGCCCACATGGTTCAGTCCAGTCGCTTGTGCGATTTGCGCCAGGCTATGCCCATGAATATCACCCACATCACCATGAGCGCTGCGCTGTTGCTCAGAATCACTGGCCAGACATCTCCCGCCAGAAACACAGTTTGCAAAATGGCGACGTAATAGCGTGCTGCCACCAGATGCGTGAGGAACTGCACCACGGCAGGCATGGATTCGATATCGAAAATGAAACCCGACAGAATGAACGCCGGGAGGAACGTGACGATAACCGCCACCAGCGCGGCAACGAACTGGCTGTTCGACAGGGTGGAAATCAGCAGACCCATCGCCAGCGCCACCAGCAGGAACAGCGCCGAACACAGCACCAGCAACCATAGGCTGCCGACCAATGGCACGGCGAACAGCCACACCGCCATGGCCACCGACAGCGCCATGCCGCCCATGCCGAGCACGAAGTAGGGAATCAGCTTGCCCAGCAGAATTTCCGCCATGGTCACCGGGCTGGCCATGAGCGCCTCCATCGTGCCGCGCTCACGCTCGCGCGCGATGACCAGCGCGGTGAGCAAGGCGCCGATCAGGGTCATGATGACGGCAATCAGCCCCGGCACCAGAAAGTCGCGGCTGCGCACCGCCGGGTTGAACCAGATACGGGCCTGCACACTGACGGGCATGAGCAAGGGCTTGCCCTGCTGCTCCGCTTCAAGCTGCAGCCAGTTTTGCCAGACGCCTTGCAGATAGCCCTCCATGATGCGGGCGTTGTTGGCATCCACTCCGTCCACCCACACCGCGACGGGCGCGGAGCGGCCGGTGAGCGCCAGACGGGTGAAATCGCCACGCAGCCAGACGATGCCGTCCACCCGACGGGTCATCAGCGCATGGCGGGCCGCGGCAATGTCGGGATAAGCCTTGGGCGCGAAAAATGCCGACTGCTGCAGCCCGCCGACAAAACTGCTGGTCTGCGCGCTGGGCTGATCGACCACCACGGCCAGCGGAATGCCGCGGGCATTGAGCGACACCCCGTAGCCGAACAGCAGCAGCAACAGCACCGGCAACACAAAAGCGATGGCGATGGCCGACGGATCGCGGATGATCTGCAGAAACTCCTTGCGCACCAGACCACGCAGACGTTGGCGGTTCATCGGGACTGTCTCCTCATGCCGCGCGCCGGATCTGCGCCTCGTGCGACTGGATCAAGGCGATGAAGGCGTCTTCCATGGTGGGATCGGGCAGCGCGTCGCTGCGGACGCGCACGCGGATGTCGCGCGGGGTGCCGAAGGCCAGAATCTCGCCCAGCGACATCAGCACCAGATGATCGCAATACTCGGCCTCGTCCATGAAGTGCGTGGTGATCATGATGGTCACCCCCGACTCGGCCAGGTGGTTGATGCGCTGCCAGAACTCCCGCCGCGCCAGCGGATCGACGCCGGAAGTGGGCTCGTCGAGAAACAAGATGGAGGGCTCGTGCATCAGCGCGCAGGCCAGCGCCAAGCGCTGCTTGTAGCCCAGCGGCAGTTCCATGACCCCGGAGTCGGCATAGCCGGTGAGATCGAATTCGGCGAAGGCCCAGTCGAGCCGCTGCTGGCGTCTTGCGCCCCTCAGTCCATAGGCCGAGGCGAAAAAATTCAGATTTTGCCGAGCACTCAGATTGCCGTAGAGCGCGAATTTCTGCGACACGTAGCCGATGCGCGCCCGGGCGTCCGCGCCCGCAGTGCGCAAATCCGCCCCGGCGACGCGCAGCGTGCCGGACGACGCAGGCAGCAGCCCGCACAACATGCGAAACGTGGTGCTTTTTCCAGCGCCGTTCGCCCCAAGCAATCCGAACACCTCGCCCCTGCCGACGGTGAAGCTGATGCCCTTGACCGCCTGGAACGTGCCGAAATTCCGGCGCAGATCCTTGACCTCGATGACCATGGGCGGCGTCGCCGTCGGCGCCGCCTGAACGGGTGCTGTCTGCGCTGGCCCCTGCGGCGCTGGCGAGGCGGAAGCAGCCTGCCGACCCTGCAGCAGGCTGACGAACGCGTCCTCAAAACGCGGCTCCACCGCCTGCCATTGTTCGCCGTTGTGCGGCAGCGGCGCCGAGCCCTGCAGCACCACCCGCACCCCTTCGGCCTGCACCAGCGCGTCCACCACGCCAGGGCGGACATGCAGCGATTCCTGCAAGGCGCGCCGACGCTGCTGCGGATGCCGCACCAGAAACACACGACCTTCGAGCGGGGCGCGAAATGCCCTCGGCTGCTGATGCGCCAGCACACTGCCCTCGTGCAGCAGCACGATGTCGTCGCACTGCTCAGCTTCATCGAGGTAAGCCGTGCTGACCACCACCGCGACGCCCTCGTCGCGCATCAGCTTGATGATGCTCCACAACTCGCGGCGCGAAATGGGGTCCACGCCCACGGTGGGCTCGTCGAGCAGCAACAAGCTCGGTGCACGCAACAGGGTGCAGGCCAGCCCGAGCTTTTGCTTCATGCCGCCCGACAACGCTCCAGCGCGCCGCGCAGAAAACGGGCCCAGCGCGGTCAGTTTGAGCAACTCGTCAAAACGCTGCTGCCGCTCAGCGGCCGTGAGCCCCTGCAAGTCAGCGTAAAGCTCCAGATTCTCCTGCACCGTCAGGTCTTCATAGAGACCGAAGCGCTGCGGCATATAGCCGATCTGCTGCTGGATGGCCGTGGCATTCTGCCGCGTGTCCAGCCCCAGCACCAAAACCTGTCCAGCACTAGGCAGCAACAACGCTGCAGCCAGACGGATCAGGGTGGTTTTCCCGGCGCCGTCCGGGCCGAGCAGGCCGGTGATGCGGCCTTGCTGAACACGCAGCTCCAGCCCCTTCAGGGCGTCAATGGCGCTCTTGCCCTGTTTGAACTGCTTGTGAACCGCAGCAAGCTCAAGGGCGACATGGGGAGGCGGTGCGCCCTGCTCTGCCTGGGCGCTCGTCTCAGTGTTGGCAGACATGCGCAGAAGTCGCTTGCGGCGCGTTGTTCAGCAATGGCACCTGCACGGTGACCGGCATGCCCAGCCGCAGCTTCTGCGTGGAATTGCAGGCATAGACGCGCACGCGATAGACCAGTTGCGCACGCAGCTCGGTGGTTTCAACCGACTTGGGGGTGAACTCCGCAGTGGGCGAAATCGCGCCAATCCAGCCTTCGAACGTCTGGCCGGGGAAGCTGTCGCTCTCGATGCCGGCACGCATGCCAGGCGCCAGTTTTCCCAGCTCGGTTTCAGGCACATAGGCGCGCACCCAGACCGGGTTGTTGAGCGCAAGCGTGAGGACGGGCGTCTGCGGCGCGGCCATGTCGCCGACTTCCAGGATGCGGTTTTCCACCACGCCGTCATCCGGCGCGCGCAGCACCGTATCGGCAAGCTGGCGCTGCGCCAGCGCCAGTGCGGATTCATCGGCTTTCACCAGCGCCTGGGCGGCGGCAATGTCTTCCTTGCGTGGGCCTTGCACTGTCAAGCTGAGCCCCTGCTGCGCGCGCTGTACATCCGCCGCGGCGGTATCGAGCTGCTGGGTGACGTTGTCCAGACTTTGCCGGGGCAGGAAACCTGATTCCACCAAGGTTTTCTGCCGCGCATAAGTTGCCTTGGCATTGGCCTGGGCTGCAAGCGCAGCGGCCACGGCGGCACGGGCTTGGGCAATCTCTTGAGGGCGGCTGCCAGCCCGCAGCTTGGCGAGCAGGCTCTGCTGCGCCTGCAGCGCGGCCTGCGCGCGGTCCACCGCGTCCTGATAGCGCACGGGGTCGATGCGCGCCACCACCTGCCCCTTGCGCACGGCTTCGCCTTCCTGCAGGGGAAGATC
>JAQTVS010000074.1:0-6208 GCA_028706735.1 Thiomonas sp. | reverse complement strand
ACACGCGGCCTGCATCGTTGAACGCGAGCTGCACCTGCCGGATGTCGATGTTGCCGTACAACGCCAACGTGTGGCCTGCAGGCTGCGCGCGGTGTGTCCACCAAGATGCACCACCTGCGATCAGCAGGGCGAGCAGCAGGAACAAAACGATCAAGGGCCGTTTTTTATTTTTCATGGGATGTGCCGAGGAATGCGTTGAAAGCAACGCAAGTTTTAAAGTTGATTGTCGCGCCAGCGTGCGGCTTGCCCTTGATGTGCCGCAATCATTCGCTCGCGTCCGGGCGTAGCATCAATTGCTTCATTGCACTCCCGAACACCCCCGATGGCAACGCCTGTTTTTTCTGTTCTTCGCCTGGCGCGCGCGGCCTGCTTGGCCTGCTGGGGCCTGGGTCTGATGGGAGCAGCCCGGGCGGAGACGCTGGCGCAGACATTTGCGCTGGCGCAACAGCACAACCCGTCCTTGCGCAGCGCCCAGGCCAGCTACCAGGCAAGTCTGTCACGCGTCCCGCAGGCGCGCTCCAGGCTGTTGCCCCAACTCGTGGCGGGCGCCAATCTCAGCGCCAACGCACAAGACAACAGCGACAACCCGCTGCTGCAGAAGTTTGGCATGCCCACGCAGTGGAACTACACCGCGCGCGACGTCAATCTGGTGGCCACACAGGCGCTCTATCAGCCGGCAGACCACATTGGCGTGAAGGAGGCGGATGTTGCCGCGCGCATCGCCTATCTGAAATTCGTGCAGGAAGACCAGAGCCTGATGGTGCGGGTTGCGGCGCACTACTTCGACGTGCTCGCCGCGCAGGACAGTCTGCGCTCGCTCAAAGAGCAGGAGAAAGCCGTTGCGCAACAGGTCAACTCGGCGCAGGCCAATTTCAACGCGGGCAACGGCACCATTGTCGATGTGCGTGATGCTCAGGCGCGTGTCGATCTGACCGCAGCGCAGGTGCTTGCCGCGGAAAACCAGCTTGCGCTTGCTCACAGCAGTCTGCGGCAGTTGGTCGGCACTCCCATGCAGACTCTGGCCCCCCTGCCCAGCGCCACAGCGCTAGAGGCCCCGGCGGGCAATCTTCAGGACTGGGCACGCAAGGCGCAGGCGCACAACCTCGGTGTCGATCAAGCGCGGCTGGGTGTGGAACTGGCGCAACTCGGCGCCCAAAAAGCCGAGGCCGGCAATCTGCCCACGGTCTCTGCCTACGCCCGCATGGACCACAACGCCACGACGGGCGGCAGCCCCTTGTTTCCCTTCAGCAACCGCGCCAATGTCGCCAGCATCGGGGTCCAGATGCGCTGGCCTCTGTTCACCGGCTATGCGGTGCAAAGTGATGTGGAGCAGACCGCGCACCTGCTCGACAAGTCGCAGGCCGATCTGGACGCGGCACGCCTAGCCGCTGCGCAGGATGCACGCGCCGCCTATCTCAGCGTGCAGTCCGGGCTGGCGCAAGTGAAGGCGCTGGATGCGGCCATTGCGTCCAGCCGCAGCTCCCTGCAGGCCAACGAAACCGGGTTCAAGGTGGGCATGCGGGTGAACATCGATGTGCTCAACGCCCTCTCCCAACTCTACGAAACCCAGCGCCAGGCCGACAAGGCGCGCTATGACGTGCTGGTCAACACCCTGCGCCTGAAAAACGCGGCGGGCCAGCTCGATCGCCGCGACGTTGACGCCCTGAGCGCCCTGCTCGAACAAGCTGGGCAGTAAGGGGCGAACTTTGACCGAGATCAAGCCAGCTTGAGCGCGGCACGTTTGGCTGCTGGCTTGCGGCGAGACGACATGGGCAGATTGACTGCCCCGTCCAGCCAGACGCGCAATTGATCTTCACGCAGAATCTCGATCAGGCGCTTGTCCACCCGCATCACGCCTTGCTCTTGCAACTGCGAAAGAAGGCGGCTGATGGTTTCCATGCTCAGACCAAGGTAGCTGCCGAGTTCTTCTCGGGTCATCAGCAACTCGAACCGCCGCGGGTCCTCTGCAGCCTGACGCTGTCGCTCCTGCCGATCCAGCAGAAACATGGCGATTTTTTGCGTGGCGCTCATGCTGCCGAGCATGAGTTGATCTTGCTCGGCCCGGGCCAGGCTCTCCGACACATAGGCCAGCAAATGCTCCAGCAAGAGGTGATTGGCGCCGATGAGCGCCTGCACCGCGGTCATCGGAAATTCACAGACCAGTGAAGGCGCCAGAGCGACCAAATCGGTCGTATATCGCTGATGCGCGAATCCGCTCAAGCCCATCATTTCACGCGCAAGGTGAAAACTGACAATCTGCGACTGGCCGCTTTCCCCGATCTGCACAGCCTTGAATCCGCCGTTCACCACCAGAAAAAGATGCTTGAACGGCATGCCGCTGTGCGCCAGGGTTTCCCCTCTGCTCAATTCCAGCGTGGCCTCGGAGGCTTCAGTGATGCGCTGGCGCAAGACCGCGCTCAGATCCGAGGGCAGATTGCCGTCGCAGGGATGCGGATGATGCGAGCGAAATTGAGCGGGAATGGAATGGCGTTTCATGCGTGAATCCAGTGAATTCGCGCATGCTAACAAGCCCTTTGCAGAAGAAGGTGACCAAAGGTGCGCCGCCCGTTTGTCAAATCAAACCTTGGGTTCGCCAGCATGCACGATCAAAACCGGAACCGTGCTGCGCTGTGCGACACCCTCTGCCACGCTGCCCAGAATCAGGCGGCGCACGCCGCTGCGGCCATGGCTGCCGATGACGATCAGATCGGCGCCCCAACGATGCCCTTCTGCCAGGATGGCGTCTGCCACGCGCGGCAAGGCCTGGGTAGTTTCAACCACGGCGGAGCTGACATCCATTCCCGGAGCGCGGGCTTCATTGACCCAGCGGTCGAGCAGCATGCGGGCGTCGTTGCCCAGCACATTGAGAAACTCCGGAGAGGAACTCAGCAGCCCGTTCGCCTCCACCACCACGACGAAGCGAATGGCGGCCATCTGATCCCGGGCCAGTGCAGAGGCCTGGGCAGCGGCGGATTGCGCGGTCTGACTGGCGTCGATGGGAACCAGGATTTTTTTGTAGGTGGACATGATGCCTCGTGCGGTGAGTGAAGACGAAAGAACCCAAGGGACACAGCAGAGGTCAGTCAATTGCCGAGCATCTGATCCTTGGCCTTGAAGTAATGCCGGGCGTGGGCGACAAGTTGCCCGTCGGTCGGGTGATCCGCAGACTCGATGCCCAGCACATGCTCGGCCACGGCGGGATCATGATGCTGCAGATGCTTGAACAGCGCCAGCTTGGCCTGCCCTGGGCCGGTGATGAGCACCTCGGGCACATCGGCCAGGGCTTCGGCCACGGCGTGGTAATAGTGCTGATCTTCCGGCGCTTTTCCGCTGCCGATCGTGCCGCTCATGACGTGCAGATGCGGATGCTCCTTGGGCATGATGATGGATTTTTCGATATCCGCCGGATCGATGAACAGCACGCGGGCCTGAGAATGATCGACCCAGACAACTGCATGACGATGTGCCATGATGAAACTCCCTTCCTATGTGAAAACACAAAACAAACGTTAACAGCGCTCGCCCGCCAGTTCATTGACCTGGCTTGAATTTGCGCTATTTGAGCAGATGCAAAAAACTAAGGTGCCGCGGCGTGCTGCGGTCGAGGTGGCGATAGACCGCCAGCTTGGCCTGGTCCTCGACGAAGGCCCAGAACACGCAATACACCCAGATCAAACCGACCGCCGACCAACTGATGGGCGCGATCAGGCCCATGGGGAACACCACGAACAGCGTCGCCAGCGCCTTGGTGAGAATGGCCGACCACAGCAGGGCAGGCGACGGCCAAGGCTTTTTCCAGAAGGCCTTTTTGCTGCGGGCAACAAACAGGGTGAGATGGCCGGAGATCGCCAGTTTGAGGAAGATGAAGGTCTGGATGCTGCCCATGTCGAGCTTCATCACGTCATGCGCGAACCACAGCAGCAGCAGGGTTTCGCCCACGCCGATCAGGCCGAGCACGGTGGACACGGTGATGACGCGGCGCATGTCCCAGCGCACCGGCTGCGGATCGACCTCGGTGCGGTCGTAGGCGATGGTCATGATGGGCACGTCGTTGAAGAAGGCCAGCAGGATGATCATCACGGCGGTGATCGGGTAGAAGTTGTAGACCAGCATGGCCGCCACCACGAACACCATGATGCGGATGGTTTCGGTGATGCGGTAGATGGCGTAGCTGTTCATGCGCTCGAAAATGCGCCGCGCCTCTTCCACCGCCTTGACGATGGTGGACAGCCCCGGCGCGGTGAGAATGAGTGCGGCGGCCGCGCGCGCCGCATCGGTGGCGCCCGACACGGCAATGCCCACATCAGCCTGTTTGAGCGCCGGGGCGTCGTTGACGCCATCGCCGGTCATGGCCACGCGGTGCCCGGCATCCTGCAGCGCCTTGACGATGCCGTATTTGTGTTCGGGGAAGACCTGGGCGAAACCGTCGGCCGCTTCGATCTGATCGGCCAGACTCACACCCGGCTGCTGCTTGTCGGCATCGAACACATCGCTCGCGGCGACGATCTGCGTGCCGATACCGAGCTGCCCGCCGATTTCGCGGGCGATGGCCACGTTGTCGCCGGTGACCATTTTCACCGCCAGACCGTGGCTGCGGGCGTCGGCGATGGTTTGTTTGGAGTCGCTGCGCGGCGGGTCGAACAGCGAGAGCAGGCCATCGAGCTGCCACGCGCCGTCACCGGTCTTGCTAGCCACGCCGAGGGTGCGCAGACCCTTGGCGGCCTGGGCGTCGATCCAGGCATTGGCCTTGCTGCGCACATCGGCTTCAAGCTTGCACAGATCGAGAATGACCTGCGGCGCGCCCTTGGTGGCGGCGAGTGGCGCGCCCTGCGCATCGGTCCAGCGGCCTTCGCTGCGTTTGCCCACCGGGTCGAAGGGGGTGAAGCCGGCGGCGGTGAAGCCGGTGGGCGTGGCGGTTTGCACGGGCTGTGCGGCGTACACCGCCTGATCGATGGCGTCGCCGTTGTCGGGCTGGCAGGCGAGTGCCGCGTGCAGATTCAGCGTGGCGGCATCGGGCGCGGCCAGCAGCAGCGGGTCGCCCAGGGTGAGCTTGTTCTGCGTGAGGGTGCCGGTTTTGTCGGAGCACAGCACATCCACCGCAGCCAGTTCCTCGATGGATTCCAGCCGCGAGACGATGGCCTTTTCTTTCGACAGCGCCAGTGCGCCCAGCGCCATGGTCACCGACAGTACCGCAGGCATGGCCACCGGAATCGAGGCCACGGTGAGGATGAGGGCGAATTGCAGCAGATCGATCCACGGCAGACCACGGTGCAGTTCGACCAGCACCAGAATCGCCACCAGCCCGAGGCTGACGTAGATGAGATAGTCGCCGATATTGAGCACGGCCTTCTGGAAGTGCGACACCGCGCCGGCCTTCTGCACCAGTTGCGCGGTCTTGCCCAGATAAGTGTTGATCCCGGTGGCATAGACCACGCCGACCATCTCGCCCTGTTTGGCGATGGAGCCGGAATACACCACCTCGCCCGGCTTGCGGCTGACCGGCAGCGACTCGCCGGTGAGCGCCGACTGATCGACGCTGAGATAGTCCCCCTCAATCAGCTTGAGGTCGGCCGGAAGAATGTCGCCAAGGCGCACGCGCACCACGTCGCCGGGCACGAGTTGCGCGGTGTCGAGCTGCACCCACTGGCCGTCGCGCTTGACGCGGCACTTGAGCGCGAGCTGCTTTTTCAGCGCATCGAGCGCGCTGCTGGCCTTGAACTCCTGCCAGAAGCCGATGCCCGCGTTGAACAGCAGCAAGAGCACGATGATGATGAAATCCGGCCAGTGCCGCACCAGCGCCGAGAGCAGCGCGGCCACTTCGATCATCCACGGAATCGGCCCCCAGAAATAGCGCAGCAGGCGCATGAGCCGGCTGACGTGCTGCTCCGGCAGGCTGTTGGGGCCGCCCTGCGCCAAACGCTGCGCGGCTTCGGCCTGGGTGAGGCCACCCGCCGTGCTGTGCAGCGATTGCAGCAGCGCCTCCGCTGATAAGGCGGCAACCGCCTTGGCATCGAGTGTTGGATTCGAGGGATTCATGTTCTACCCTCTGTTGGGGATGCGAGCAGTGCAGCCTTGGGGCGGCGCCTCGGCAGAGTTTGCGTTTGATGTTGTTCAAGCGTAAGGCCATGTCCGTACATGCTGAACGCCCAAGTGCTGAGCAGCCCGAGCAGGCTGACCCCGGCCATCAGGGCCAGCACCGTCGGCACGC
>JAQTVS010000408.1 GCA_028706735.1 Thiomonas sp. | reverse complement strand
GCGCGCGCTGTGCGGGCGCGGCGTGCGCATCCGCTACCACGCGCGCTATCACATGAATGTCGCCACCAGCGACCAGATCGAACGGTTCGCGCTGCGCGTGGAAGACGCCATGCACAGGCTGCCGCTGTAGCAAAGAAGGAGACCGGGCGTCAGAGCTGTTGCTGCGGCAAGTGTTGCATGAACGTCGCGCGGCAACGGCGGCGCGCGTTCACAACAGGCCGCTGCCCCGCAGCACCATGTCGAGCACATGGCGGGTGGCGCGTTGTTGTTGCGTGGCATCCATCTCCGGCGCGCCCAGCACGGCCTGCACCTGCACGGCGAAATCCGCGTAGGTCTGGGTGGCGGCCCAGATGGTGAAGAACAGGTGGGTGCTGTCCACCGCGTGCATGCGGCCCTGGGCGATCCATTGATCGATCACCGCGGCCTTTTCGTGCACCAGCGGGTTGAGGGTGGAGGCGAGCATGTCGCCGATTTCAGGAGCGCCGTGCAGCAGCTCGTTGGCAAACACCTTGGAGGCCAGCGGACGCGCGAAGGCCATGCGCATTTTGTCGCGGATATAGGTCTCCAGCGCGGAGCGCGGGTCGGCCTCGGGGACGATGCCATGCACCGGAACCAGCCAGTCGTCAAGAATGCGCGCCAGCACGCTGCGATACAGGGTGCGCTTGTTGCCGAAGTAGTAGTGCAGATTGGCCTTGGGCAGGGCCGCCGCCTCGGCAATCGCGGCCATGGTGGCGCCGCCGAACCCAGCGCCCGCAAAGACACGCTCGGCGGCATCGAGGATCAGGGCCTCGTTGGCTTCACGCATCTGCCAGCGCATCCTCCTTTTGCCGCTGCCGGAGGTGCGCCCCGACAGCGACGGCGCCACATCCTCTGCGGTGCTGGCCGGCTCCAAAGCGTTGCTCATGGGAACCGTGCGCTTTTTTACTTCGCGGGCGGCCAGGGCAGCTTGGCGGCCATGTCCCAGATCGCGTGGCTGTAGCCTGCCTTGCCGGGATCGGTCTTGATCACCGGATCGCTGCCGCCTGACAGCAGCACCTTGACGGTGCGCGTGTAGTCAGCCGGGTAGAGATAGCCGATCTTGGGGGTGTTGGCGTCGGTGATGAGTTCGGCGATGCTCTTCATCTGGCGCGCCTGCACGGCCACCGTGGCGCTGCCGCTGGCGTCCTGCGCCACCACGATCTTGGCGGCCTCTTCAGGGTGCTTCACCGCATAGTCCCACCCAGCGAACGAGGCCTTGAGGAACTTGGCCATCTTGTCATCGAAGGCCTTGTCCTTGAGCTTGGGGCCCATGACATAGAGCCCGTCTTCCAGCGTGGACACGCCTTCCTTCTGATAGGAGAACACCACCAGATCGCTGGGTTTCACCCCGGCGTCGATGATCTGCCAGTACTCGTTGTAATTCATCGCCGAGATGCAGGCGGCCTGGTTCTGCAGCAGCGGATCGACGTTGAAGCCCTGCTTGAGCACGGTGATGTCCTTGCCCGGCTTGTAACCCAGCTTGCTCATCCAGTTGAAGAAGGGATATTCATTGCCGCCGAACCAGACACCCAGCGTCTTGCCTTTGAAGTCTTTCGGGCTGGTAACGCCGCTGGACTTCTTGCACACCAGCAGCAGGCCGGAATGGTTGAACACCTGGGCGATGTTGACCAGCGGCACGCCCTTCTCGCGCGAGGCCAGGGCGTCGGGCATCCAGTCCACCACCACGTCGGCGCCGCCGCCAGCGATGACCTGCACCGGCGACACATCCGGGCCGCCCGGCTTGATGGTCACGTCCAGACCTTCATCCTTGTA
The DNA here is from genome assembly GCA_028706735.1 of Thiomonas sp. GTDB lineage: Bacteria > Pseudomonadota > Gammaproteobacteria > Burkholderiales > Burkholderiaceae_C > Thiomonas. The sequence continues at coordinate 893 of JAQTVS010000408.1, read as the reverse complement.
ATAGCCCTTGGCCGCAGCCACGTAGTACCCGGCGAACTGCGCCTGCGGCACCCACTTGAGCTGCAGCGTGACCTTGTTGTCCGCGGCCAGCGCGGCGTGGCTTGCGCCCAGGCCGATGAGGGCTGCCGCAGCCCAGTGGCGGATGTGTCTAGACAGCAGTTTCATGATGCGCTCCTTGCGAGGTGGGTGGAATGAAGGACTCAAAAAAATCAGGCGGCGCTGCGCACCGACGGATGCCAGAATGCGGCGCGACGCTCCAGCAGCACCAGCGCGGCATACGCCGCTGAGCCTGCCACCGAGGCGACGGTGATCGCGGCCCAGACCAGGCCCATATTCATGCGCGCCGCCTCGGTGGAAATGCGAAAGCCCAGCCCGACCGTGGGCGAGCCGAAAAACTCGGCGACGATGGCGCCAATCAGCGCCAGGGTGGCGTTGATTTTGAGCGCCGTGATCATCTGCGGCACGGCAGACGGCAGTTTGAGCAGCCACAGGGTCTGGCGGTGGCTGGCGCCGTAGGTCTGCATCAGTTCGGTCTCCAGCTTGCCCGCCGCGCGCAGCCCGGCCAGGGTGGACACCAGCATGGGAAAGAAGGTCATCAGCGCCACCACTGCGGCCTTGGATTCCCAGCCAAAGCCGAACCACATCACGGCAATGGGGGCGACGCCCACCAGCGGCACGGCGCTGGTCATGGAGGCGATGGGCAGCAGGCCGCGCTGCAGAAAACTGTGGCGGTCGATGGCGAGCGCCACGCCAAAGCCCAGGCCGCAGCCGATGAGCCAGCCCGCCAGCGCCTCGCGCACCAGGGTCTGCATGGCATCTTGCGCGAGCGTGCCCGCGCGCTCCACCAGCGAGGCCAGCACCCATTGCGGCGCGGGAAGAATGACGCGCGGCAC
>JAQTVS010000073.1 GCA_028706735.1 Thiomonas sp. | reverse complement strand
AGCGTGATTTCGCGATTCAGACGATCGGCGCGTTTTTCCGGTGTATTACGGCTCTGGAACGTAGCGATGGCTCAAACCTTTCAATTCATTCAAACAATGTGCTGCCCAAGCAGTGATTTCACTGCCGGTCTTGACTGCGCGACTGCACTTCCTGGGAAAGTTTTTGCGTCAGCGCCTCCAGGGACAGCACCCCGAGGTTGACATTGCCGCGTGCCCGTACCGCAACGGTTGCTGCGTCTCGCTCTTGCTCACCGACCACAAGCAGATAGGGCACTTTGTTCAATGCATTCTCGCGTATTTTATAGTTGATTTTTTCGTTGCGCAAATCCAACTCGACTCTAAAGCCTTGTTTTGTCAGCGATTGTGCAACAGAACGGGCGTAATTGGCCTGAGCGTCCGTGATATTCATCACCACCGCCTGCACCGGAGCAAGCCAGAGGGGCATGGCGCCGGCATAGTGCTCGATCAGCACGCCAATGAACCGCTCCATCGAGCCGACGATCGCGCGGTGCAGCATGACAGGGCGCACGCGCTGCGAATGTTCGTCCACATACTCGGCGTCCAGGCGCTCCGGCATCATGAAATCGACCTGCATGGTGCCGACTTGCCAGGCGCGGCCGATGGAATCCTTCATGTGGTACTCGATCTTTGGGCCGTAAAACGCACCCTCGCCCGGCAGCTCCTGCCAAGCCACATCGCAAGCCTGCAATGCGGCGCGCAGGGCGGATTCGGCCCTGTCCCAGACCGTGTCCTCGCCGATGCGCTTGTCTGGGCGCAAGGCGATTTTCAGGGCGATGTCGGTGAAACCGAAGTCGGTATAGACCCGCATGGCCTGCCGGTGGAAGGCGGTGACTTCGGCTTCGATCTGGTCTTCCGTGCAGAAAATATGCCCATCGTCCTGCGTGAAGCCGCGCACCCGCAGCAGGCCATGCAAGGCGCCTGAGGGCTCGTTGCGATGGCATGAACCAAATTCGCCATAACGAATGGGCAGATCGCGGTAACTGCGCAGGCTGGAGTTGAAAATCTGGATGTGTCCGGGACAGTTCATCGGCTTGATTGCAAACTGGCGCTTCTCGGATTCGGTGAAGAACATGTTCTCCGAGTAGTTGTCCCAGTGCCCGGAACGCTTCCACAAGCTGACATCCAGAATCTGCGGCCCCTTGACCTCCTGGTAGCCGCTGTCGCGATACACCTGCCGCATATATTGCTCGACCGCCTGCCACAGCGCCCAGCCTTTCGGGTGCCAGAACGCCAGCCCCGGCGCCTCTTCCTGGAAATGAAACAGGTCGAGCTCCTTGCCGAGCTTGCGGTGGTCGCGCTTTTCCGCCTCGGACAGCGCGTGCAGATAGGCCTCCTGATCTTCCCGCTTCGCCCAGGCCGTTCCGTAAATGCGCTGCAACTGGGCATTGCGATGATCGCCACGCCAATAAGCGCCAGCCACCTTCATCAGTTTGAAGACCTTGAGGCGGCCCGTGGAAGGGACATGCGGCCCGCGGCAAAGATCCGTAAATGCGCCTTCCGAATACAGCGAAACATCTTCGCCAGCAGGAATGCTGGCAATGATCTCGGCCTTGTAATGCTCGCCCAGGGATTTGAAGTATTCCACCGCCTCGTCTCGTGGCAACACCTTGCGCAGCACCGGCTCATCTTTGTGCGCAAGCTCGGCCATGCGCGCTTCGATCTTCTCCAGGTCTTCAGGAGTGAACGGGCGCTTGTAGGCGAAGTCGTAATAGAACCCGTTTTCGATCACAGGACCGATGGTGACTTGCGCCTCGGGGTAGAGATCCTTGACGGCGTAGGCCAGCAGGTGCGCGGTGGAGTGGCGAATGATCTCCAGCCCCTCGGCATCCTTCTCCGTGACGATCGCGACTGTGGCGTCCTGCGTCAGGCGGTAGCTGGTATCGACCAGTTTGCCGTTGACTTTGCCGGCCAGGGCGGCCTTGAAAAGCCCGGCGCCGATGGACTGCGCCACTTCGGCAACGGTCAGCGGCGCATCGAATTGGCGTCTGGAACCGTCGGGTAGGGTAATTTGAATCATGATGTATTCGCTTCAATGAAAAAGGTGCGGCTGGGCCGCACCTTGTCATCTTTCTGCACGTGCGTGCGGTCCTCTGCAAGTCAAGGGATCTGCAAACAAGTTCGGAACTGTGGCATGGCGTGCATGAGCGATTCAGGTGTGCCGCGGAGGAATCAAAACGCGGTGAGGTTATTTTATAACGTTTTGAATTTTACGAATGACCACGCACCGTGGGAGCGACGAGCAAAGGCGAACATATTACCCGATCGCCCCGAGCGCAGAGCTTTTTCCCGCAGGACGCGCGCCATTGCTTGCCGTCGAGAACCTTGAGACAGGCACATGACAGGCGATACGCGCTGCGGACATGGGATGCTCAGGCGGCTGGTCGCAGCGCCACTGCTTCCCGGGCCAGTGTGGTGATGGCGTTCCAGTCGCGCGCGGCCAGAGCCGCTTCGGGCGCCAGCCAGGAACCGCCGACGCAGGCCACGTTGGGCAAGGCCAGATAGCTGGCGGCGTTGCCCAGGTTGATGCCGCCGGTGGGGCAGAACTGCAGTTGCGGCAGCGGACCGTGAAGCGACTTGAGCAGCGCCCGCCCGCCCACGGCCTCGGCCGGGAACAGCTTCATCGCGGTGAAGCCCGCGTCCAGAGCGGCCATCGCCTCGCTGGCGGTAGCCACGCCGGGCACGAAAGGCAAGCGGCTTTGGCGAGTAGCCGCCAGCAGCGCGGGCGTCAATCCGGGGCTGATGCCAAACAGGGCGCCCGCGTCCTGCGCGCGCTGCCAGTCCTGCGGGGTGAGCACCGTGCCGGCGCCCACCAGGGCTCCCGGCACGCGATCGCGGATCTGGCGGATGGCGGCCAGCGCGGCGGGGGTGCGCAGCGTGACTTCTAGCACGCGGATGCCGCCAGCCACCAGCGCGGCGGCCAGATCGACGGCCAGTCCGGCGTCCTGGATCACGATGACCGGCAGCACCGGCCCGGCGCGCAGCAGGTCCATGGCGCTAAGAGGCGCGTGGGCAGACGCGTTGGTCATATTCAAACCCCTTTCCAGTCGGGATGTTGGAAGCTGGCCGCGCCCTGCTCGGCGCCGTCCACATGGTTGCGGAAGGCGGCGAACAGTTCGCGGCCCACGCCGTATTGATGGCGGGTGAGGTCGATGGGCTGCGCCGCGCGTGCCGCCCATTCCTCGGGCGGCACCTCGGCGTTGACTTCGCCTGTCAGCGCATTCAAGGTGATGCGGTCGCCGTTGCGCACCTTCGCGATTGGGCCGCCATGCGCCGCCTCGGGAGTGATGTGGATGGCCGAGGGCACTTTGCCAGAAGCACCCGACATCCGGCCGTCGGTCACTAGCGCGACCTTGAAGCCGCGCTCCTGCAGCACGCCTAGTGTGGTCATGAGCTTGTGCAACTCCGGCATGCCGTTGGCGGCAGGGCCTTGAAAGCGGATGACGGCGACGAAATCGCGCTCGAGTTCCCCGCGCTTGAATGCGGTGAGCAGGTCGTCCTGGTCGTCGAACACAAGGGCCGGCGCTGTGAGCACACGGTACTCGGGCTTGACTGCCGAGACCTTGATGCCGCCACGACCCAGGTTGCCGGTCATGAGTTTGAGGCCGCCATCCGGTGCGAAGGGATTGCGCACAGGACGCAGGATGTCGGGGTCGAGCGACTCGGCCGCGCCGTCGCGCCACACCAGTTGGCCGTCGTCCAGCCCCGGCTCCTGCGCGTAGCGCGCCAGGCCGGGGCCGGCCACGGTTCGCACATCGCCATGCAGCAGACCAGCGGCGAGCAGTTCGCGGATGACAAAGCCCATGCCGCCGGCGGCCTGGAACTGGTTGACGTCGGCCTTGCCATTGGGGTAGAGCTTGGTGAGCGTGGGCACCGCTTTGGAGAGGTCGTCGAAGTCGGTCCAGTTGATGTCGATGCCAGCCGCCCGGGCGATGGCCACGAGGTGAATGGTGTGGTTGGTCGAGCCACCGGTGCACAGCAAGCCGATGAGGCCGTTGACGAGCACGCGCTCATCCACCAGTTCTCCGATCGGCGTGTAGTCGGGGCCTTCGGCGGAAATGGCCACAGCGCGGCTTGCCGCGGCGCGGGGGAGGGCTTCGCGCAGCGGCGTGCCGGGGTTGACGAAAGCGCTGCCGGGCAGGTGCAGCCCCATGATCTCCATGAGCATCTGGTTGGAATTGGCCGTGCCGTAGAAGGTGCAGGTGCCCGCGCTGTGGTAGGACTGCATCTCGGCGTTGAGCAGTTCTTTGCGGCCGATCTTGCCTTCGGCATAGAGACCGCGAATCCGCGCCTTCTCGTCGTTGGCCATGCCGCTGGTCATCGGTCCGCCGGGGACGAAAATGCCCGGCAGATGGCCGAACGCCAGCGCGCCGATCAGCAGGCCCGGGACGATTTTGTCGCACACGCCCAGGTACAGCCCAGCGTCGAACATCTGGTGGCTCAAGGCGACTGCCGTGGCCATGGCGATGACGTCGCGCGAGAACAGGGACAGCTCCATGCCGGCCTGCCCCTGGGTGACGCCGTCACACATGGCCGGCACCCCGCCGGCAAACTGCGCGGTGGCGCCCGCAGCCAGCGCAGCTTCCTTGATCCAGGCGGGGAACGCGCCCAGCGGCTGGTGCGCCGAGAGCAAGTCGTTGTAGGCGGAAACGATGGCCAGGTTGGGGCGCGAAACGGCGCTGACCTCCTGGAGCAGGATGCGCGCAGGCTTGGGCGCCGCAGCGATCGCATGCGCCAGATTGGTGCAGGACAGCCCGCTGCGCTCGACCTTGCCGCCCCGCGCCGCGCGGATGCGCGCCAGATAGGCTGCACGTCGCACGCGGCTGCGTTCCACGATGCGCTGGGTCACGGAGGAAACGACTGGATGAAGAGGGGGCGTCAATGTCATGGCGGTCTGAAATTCAGAAGAGGTGGCAAGGATATTGCAGATTACTCAGGCATCATGCCGACAGGATGGCACGCAAATTTCATACCCTTCATTGTGCGGGGATCACACTGGGGACATGTTTCGTGATTCCAATCAATTTCCAAAAAACAATGCCGACCTTGTCGAACCGCAACAACCGCCACTCCCTACACTGAATCTGGATCACCCCATGGCAACATCCACCCGAACAAAACCCGACATGACCGCCACCCCCGCTTTCGACATGGTGTTATTTGGCGGCACGGGCGATCTGGCCATGCGCAAGCTGCTGCCCGCGCTTTATCAGGCGCACCAGTCCGGCTCGCTGCATCCTGACGGACGCATTGTGGCGCTGGGGCGCAGCGCGCTGACGCTGGAAGACTATCTGGCGCAGGTGCAAAGCCAGTCCGGCCCGCACCTCAAGGCCGACTTTGCCAGCACGGCGTGGGCCAGTTTCGCCGCGCGGCTCACCTATCTCAAGCTCGACGCCAGCGTTCCCGCCGACTTCGACGCCCTGGCCGCGTTGCTCGGCGCCGACGATGCGCATGTCACCGTGTGCTACCTCGCCACGGCGCCCTCGCTGTTCGAGCGCATCTGCACCCAGCTCGCCCGCGTCGGGCTGAACCATTCCGGCGTGCGCGTCGTCCTGGAAAAGCCCCTGGGCCACGACTTGGCCTCCTCCGAAGCCATCAACGCGGCGGTGGCGCAGTCCTTCGCCGAGAGCCAGCTCTACCGGATCGACCACTATCTGGGCAAGGAGTCGGTGCAGAACCTCATGGCGATGCGCTTTGGCAACGTGCTGTTCGAGCCGCTGTGGCGCCGCGAGTGGGTGGACAACGTGCAGATCACCATTGCCGAAGACCTGGGCGTGGAAGGACGCGGCGAGTTCTACGACAAGACCGGCGCGCTGCGCGACATGATGCAGAACCACCTGCTGCAACTGCTGTGCATGGTGGCGATGGAGCCGCCAGCCAGCCTGGAGGCTGACGCCATCCGCGACGAGAAACTCAAAGTGCTCAAGGCCCTCAAGCCCTTCACCGAGCCCGACGTGGCGAGCAAGTCGGTGCGCGGCCAATACCGCGCCGGGGCCATCGACGGCAAGCCGGTGATCGGCTATCTGCAGGAAGCCGACATCGCCCCGGACAGCCGCACCGAGACCTTCGTGGCGATCAAGGCGGAAATCGCCAACTGGCGCTGGGCCGGGGTGCCGTTCTTTCTGCGCACGGGCAAGCGCATGCAGGAGCGGCTGGCGGAAATCGTCATCAGCTTCCGCCCGGTGCCGCTGTCGCTGTTCGGCGGCCCGGTAGGACTGCAGGGGGCGAACCGGCTGGTGATCCGGCTGCAGCCCGAAGAGAGCATCAGCCTGCACTTTCTCTCCAAGGACCCGGGTGACGGCATGCGGCTGCATCCGACCAAGCTCGATCTGGACTTCGAGTCCACCGCGCAGAAGCGCCGTGCCGATGCGTATGAACGCCTGCTGCTCGATGTCATTCGCGGCCAGCTCGGCCTGTTCATGCGCCGCGACGAACTCACCGCCGCCTGGCGCTGGGTGGAGCCGATCCTGGAGTGCTGGGAGCGCAACGGCGAAATGCCCAAGACCTACACCGCAGGCACCTGGGGGCCGGCGGCGTCCAGCGCCCTGCTCTCGCGCGACAGCGCGTCCTGGCACGAAGAACTTTGAGACATGCTGCACCTCTGCGCCAGCCCGCAAGACCAGATCGCGCGTCTGACGCAGGCCGTCGCCACCGCGCTGGCGGCGGATTTTGCGCAGAATGGCCGGGCGCTGCTGGCCGTCTCCGGCGGACGCTCGCCCATCCCGCTGTTCCACGCCCTGGCGCAAGCGCCGATCGACTGGGCGCGCGTCACGATCGCCTTGGTCGATGAACGGGTCGTCCCCGCCGACCATGCGGACAGCAACGCCGCGCTGGTGCGCGCCCATCTGCTGACGGGCGCCGCAGCGCAGGCGCGCTTCCTGCCGCTGGTCGATGATCCGCAAGACCTCGCGGGCTGCGTCACCCGCGCCAATGCGCAACTGCGCGCGCTGGCCCTGCCCATCAGCGCGGCGCTGCTCGGCATGGGCGACGACGGCCACACCGCCTCACTTTTCCCCGGCGCCCCTGAACTGGCGGCGGGACTCGACCCCGCCTATCCCGACGCGTACCTGGCCATCACCCCACCGCCGGGCCGCCCCAAGGCGGGTATCCCCCTCCCAGCCTCCCCCACGCGTGGGGGAGGTGAGATCACTCCCTCTCCACTGGTGGGGCGGGTTGGGGCGGGGATTGTCCTCTCAGGGCTGAGTGCGCGCAAGGGCAGCGCAGGCGAAGCCGAAGCGTGGGGGCCAAACACCCCGCCACCACCCATTCCTCACAATCGCATCAGCCTCAGCCTGGCCGCGCTGCTGCAGTCGCGCCGACTGCTGCTGTCCATCGCGGGTGAGGCCAAGCGCGCCGTGTTCGAGCAGGCCAGCGCCCCGCCGCGCAGCGCGCAATTGCCCATCAGCTTCGTCATTCAGCAAACCCAGACCCCGTTCGATGCGTACTGGACACGCTGACACCTTTCCCCGCCTGCTCGCTGACATCGGCGGCACCAACGCCCGCTTTGCCCTGCAGACGCCAGAGCGCATCGCGCCCATCGTCACTCTGGCCTGCGCCGACTTCGCCACGCTGCAAGACGCCATCACGCAGGCGCTGCAACGGGCCGGCGGGCCCGCGGTGCGCCATGCGGCCATTGCCATCGCCAACCCGGTGCAGGGCGATACGGTGCGCATGACCAATCATCACTGGGCTTTTTCCATTGCCGCGTTGCGTGACGCGATGGGTTGGGACACACTGCTGGTGCTCAACGATTTCACCGCGCTGGCGCTGGCGCTGCCGGAACTCCCGCCCGAACATCTGCGGCAAATCGGCGGTGGCGCGCCGGTTGCCGAAACCGCCATCGCACTGCTCGGGCCGGGCACGGGTCTGGGCGTTTCCGGCCTGATTCCCGGCCCCGGCGGAACCTGGCTGCCGCTGTCTGGCGAAGGCGGGCATGTGAGCTTCGCGCCGTTCGATGGCCGCGAGATCGATCTCTGGCGCTATGCCCAGGCGCGCTTCGGCCACGTCTCGGCCGAGCGTCTGCTCTCCGGCCCCGGGCTGCAGCTCATCCATGCCTGGCTTGGCGAGAGCGGCGACCACCCCGCCGCCGGGCCGCCCCAAGGCGGGGTACACCCCCTCGGGGGGCAGCAAGGGCAAAGCCCGAGCGTGGGGGCGGTCCACCACCCCGCCGCCGGGCCGCCCCAAGGCGGGGTACACCCCCTCGGGGGGCAGCAAGGGCAAAGCCCGAGCGTGGGGGCGGTCCACCACCCCGCCGCCGGGCCGCCCCAAAGCGGGGTGCGCCCCCTCGGGGGGCAGCAAGGGCAAAGCCCGAGCGTGGGGGCGGACCACCACCCCGCCGCAGCACTCTCCCCCGCCGACATCACGGCGCGCGCGCTGCAAGGCGGCGACCTTCGCTGCGTGCAAACCGTCGATCTGTTCTGCGCACTGCTCGGCACCGCGGCCGCCAACCTGGCGCTCACGCTGGGGGCGACGGGCGGTGTGTTCATCGGCGGCGGCATCGTGCCCAAGATGGGCGCAGCGTTCGCGCGCTCCGGATTCCGCGCTCGCTTTGAGAGCAAGGGTCGGTTTTCCGGTTATCTCGCCCACATTCCGGTGTTCGTCATTCATCACCCCGATCCCGCATTCCTCGGCGCGGCCAAGGCGCTGGACCATCAACTCATCTCCTCCACCCTCCTATGACGACGCCCAACAACGCCATGCGTTTTACGCGCAGCAGCGGCGTGCTGCTGCACCTCACCTCGCTGCCCGGCCCGCATGGCAGTGGCGACTTGGGAGCCAGCGCCTATCACTTCGTCGACTGGCTCCAGGCCAGCGGACAGTCGCTGTGGCAGTTTTTGCCGCTGGGCGGCATCGGCATGGGGCACTCGCCGTATATGAGCAGTTCGGCCTTCGCCGGCAATGTGCTGCTGATCGACCTGGCCGAGTTGCAGCAGCGCGGCTGGCTGGATGCCGACGACCTCGCGCCGGTGGACGGCCTCTCGGATGCGCAGGTGCGTTTCGAGCGCGTCATCCCTTTCCGCATGGAGCGCCTGCGGCGCGCCGCCGCGCGGTTTGCCGCCACGGCCACACCGGCGGAGCGCGCCGATCTTGCGGCTTTCCACGCAGAGCATGCCGCCTGGTTCGACGACTATGCGCTGTTCATGGCGCTGTCCGAGCAGTTTGATGAGCGGCTGTGGAACACCTGGGACGCCGCGCTGGCGCAGCGCCATCCCGAGGCGCTGCAACAGGCGCAGGCGCAGCATGCCGAGCGCATCGCGTTCTGGACCTTTACCCAATGGTGTTTTTTCCGCCAGTGGAACGCGCTGCGTGCCTACGCCCACGGCAAAGGCGTGCGGCTGATGGGCGACATGCCGATTTTCATTTCGCTCAACAGCGCCGATGTGTGGGCCCGGCCCGACCTGTTCCAGCTCGACGCCGCAGGCCGTCCAACGGTCGTGGCAGGCGTGCCGCCGGATTATTTTTCCGCCACCGGCCAGCGCTGGGGCAACCCGCATTACCGCTGGGCGGCGCATGCAGCGGAAGGGTTTGCCTGGTGGATCGCGCGGCTGCGCGCCACCTTCGCGCTGGTGGACCTGGTGCGCATCGACCATTTCCGCGGCTTCGAGAGCTGCTGGGAAATTCCCGCCGACGCGCCCACGGCCATCGGCGGCAAGTGGGTTGCGGCGCCGGGCGCGGCGCTGTTCGACGCGGTGTCCAAAGCACTCGGCCCGCTGCCCATCATTGCCGAAGATCTGGGCGTCATCACCCCGGAAGTCACCGCGCTGCGTCAGCAATTCGGCTTTCCCGGCATGCGCATCCTGCACTTTGCCTGGGGCGAAGACGACGGCGGCCGCAACGCCTACTTGCCGCACAACTACGCCCACGACACTGTGGTCTATCCAGGCACGCATGACAACGACACCACGGTGGGCTGGTGGACGACTGCGCCCGAAGCCGTGCGCCACCATGTGCGCGACTACTTGGCCTGCGACGGCGGCGACATCGCCTGGACGCTGATGCGCGCCGCCAGCGCCAGCGTGGCCGACATCGCCCTGTTCGCCATGCAGGACATCCTGCGCCTCGAAGGCGCGCAGCGCATGAACACGCCGGGCACGGCGCAAGGCAACTGGGGCTGGCGCTTCTGTTGGGATCAGGTACAACCAGGGCATGCGGCAGGGTTGCTGCGCTTCGGCCAGCTCTACAACCGCCTATCCTGATTCGCGCTCACCCCACCGGACTCACGCCATGCTGACCGAACACGACATCGCCGACCTCGCAGAAGGCCGCCATCCCGACCCGTTTGGCGTGCTCGGCATGCACGCGCGCGGCGCCACGCTGTGGGTGAACGCGCTGTTGCCCGGCGCGCTGGGCGTGGAGGTGATTGAGCGCGCCAGCGGCGCGCCGGTTGCCGCGCTGGAACGCCAGGACGACACCGCGGTGTTCAGCGCCCGCATGGGCCGACGCCGCAAGCCCTTCGACT
>JAQTVS010000407.1 GCA_028706735.1 Thiomonas sp. | reverse complement strand
TCAGGCACGCCCGCGTGTGCGACGAAATCTTCGGCAGCCTGCCGCACCGCGTCGGCATCGCGGACGTCCAGCGCATAACAATGAACCTGAGCGGGGAATTCCGCACGGAGGGTATCCAGCGACCCGGCGCGGCGAGCGAGTGCGGCAATGATGGCACCGCGCTCAAGATAATGGCGCGCCAGCGCCAGTCCGAGGCCGCTGGACGCGCCAGTGATGACGACTTTAAGGGGCATCAAGCCAGCCAGTTAGTGCTTGTCCTTTGCCTTGTTCTCCGCAGGACGTGCCTTGCGCGCCATCTCGATGACTTCGTTCAGCACGCGGATGGTATCGGCAGGCTGCAAGCCGGTGATTTTGTATTTGCCATCCACGATTAAGGTTGGCGTTCCATCTATGGCATAGCTGCGCAGCATCTGCTTGGCGTGGATAACTTTTCTATCCACCGTATACGACTGATAATTCGCGGCGAATTTCTTGCGATCCACGCCATTTCTGGACACGAACGCACCGATCGAATCGAGGTCATACAGCCCCATCTGCTTCACATGGATCGCCTGATAGAGAGCATCGTCCATCTGCTTGATCTTGCCCATGGATTCGAGCGCAAAGTAAGTGCGCGCCAGCGGCTCGGTAGAGACCCGGAACATGGTCGGCACAAAGGTTATTGCCACATCGGCAGGCATGGTCTTTTCCCATTGCGCCAGATACGGATGCAAATGGAAGCAGTGCCCGCATTCATAAAAGAAGAACTCCAGCACTTCGATCTTCTTGGTAGCGGTCGGTTGTGCCGGATTGAGCAGCGTGTAATCCCTGCCGAGTTGCGGTGCGGCAAGGGCAGTGCTGCCCAGCACGATAGCGGCAAAAAGAACCAGACCTTTCAGAATATTTCTCACGTATTACTCCTTCTTGAAATAACGATGACCCTGCCGGCAGCTGTACGGAATCGTCGGCAATCAGCGCGTCAGAGTGGCCTCCACGCCATTAAGTTTCAACGTGCCGCGCATTTTGTTCAGCTCTTTCTCGCTTTGGAAGGGACCAACTCTTACGCGATGCCACAAGACGCCGTCCGCCGACTTTACCGCCTGAATGGTGGACTCCACGCCATTCATGGCCAGCCGTGCTTTCAGGCTTTCCGCCGCTTCAGCAGTAGCGAACGAACCGGCTTGTAAATAAGTTGCCGGCAAAGCGGTGGCCGTGCTGCTTTCGGTCACTTTCGGCTTGTCAGCGACCCCGGGGGCGGCTGTCGCATCCTGCTTGTCGGTCAACACCTTGTAGAATTCGAAACGCGGTTTGGCTTCCTCCGCATCCGTCGTCGCGGGCGGCGCAATCGGCTCGACTTTGGGAAGCGCGGCCGGCTTGGCTGCTTCCGCCGCAGGCCTGACTGCCTGTTCCTTGTTGACGAAGGGGCTGGGCGATTTCAGCAGATACCAAGCCAGCCCCGCCGCCAGCGCGACGCCGAACACCATGCCCAGCAATATCCCCGTCAACAGCGGGCTGCCCTTCTTGCCAGGCGCATCGGATTTATTGCGTGTCGGTCTGCTCATGTTGTCATCATTCCCATTGGTAATTCAAGCTGCGCTCAGCATTTACATCTTGTCTGGCGCGCTCACCCCAAGCAAGCCCAATCCGTTGTGCATCACCTGCGCAACCGCTGCAATCAGTGCCAGTCGGGCGCACTTGACGGCCTCGTCTTCGACCAAAAAGCGCGAGGCATTATAGTAGCTATGGAAAGCCGCCGCCAAATCCTTCAGATAGAAGGCCACCAGGTGCGGTGTCAATTCCAGCGCGGCATTCTCGATCACCTGCGGGTAATCAATCATCAGTTGCAGCAAGGCGGTTTCATATTCGCTGTCCAGCAGGCCGACATCCGCGTGCAACAGACTCAGCCGCTCGCCGCCCCACGACTCCAGCACCGTGCTGATGCGCGCATGGGCATACTGGATGTAATACACCGGATTGTCGTTGCTCTTCGATTTCGCCAGATCAATGTCAAAAACCAGCTGCGAATCCGGATGGCGCGCCGCGAGGAAATAGCGCGTCGCATCGCAGCCGACTTCGTCTATCAAATCGCGCAGCGTGACATAACTGCCCGCGCGCTTGGAGATTTTCACCTCCTCGCCGTTCTTCAGCACCGTCACCATCTGGTGCAGCACATAGTCCGGCCAGCCCTTGGGGATGCCGACATCCAACGCCTGTAAACCCGCCCTGACCCGCGTGATCGTGCTGTGATGGTCGGCGCCCTGCTCGTTGATGACGCGCACGAAGCCGCGCCGCCATTTTTCCAGATGATAGGCCACGTCCGGCACAAAATAGGTATAGCCGCCGTCCGCCTTGCGCATCACGCGGTCCTTGTCGTCACCAAAATCGGTGGTGCGCAGCCACAGCGCTCCGTCCTGCTCGTAGGTGTGGCCGCTGGCGATCAGGCCATCCACCGTCGCCTGAACCTTGCCCTCGGTGTACAGCGCCGACTCCAGCGAGAACACGTCAAATTCCACGTTGAAGGCGCGCAAGTCCATATCCTGCTCGCTGCGCAGATAGGCCACCGCGAAATGGCGGATCGCCTCGGCATCGTCTGTATCACCCTTGCCAGTGAAGCGCTGATCGTCGGACTCCACCGTTTCGCAAGCCATATAGGCATTGGCCACGTCCAAAATGTAATCGCCGCGATAGCCGCCTTCAGGCCAGGAAGGATCGT
>JAQTVS010000406.1 GCA_028706735.1 Thiomonas sp. | reverse complement strand
GCGCCCTTCAAGGCGCCCGATCTCGCCTCATTGGCGCATGAATCCAACGGCGCGGAAATCCTCTACGGCTATCGCCTGATGACGCAGACCAAGAAGCTGCTGCCCAACAATGTCGGCGCGGCGATGAATTGCACGAGCTGCCACTTGGGCGGCGGTTTCGTGCCCCACTCCTCAGCCTTCGTCGGTCAGGATGTGCTCTACCCCTTGTACAACAGTCGCGCCGCCCGGGTGGTCAGCATGGCCGACCGCATCAACGGCTGCATGCTGCGGTCGATGAACGGCAAGCCCATCCCCAAAAATTCCCCAGAAATGAAGGCCATGCTCGCCTTCATGGCCTGGATGTCCAAAGACGTTCCCGCCGACGCCAAGGTCAAGGGGGCGGCCTTGTACAAGATCAGCACGTCGATCAAGCCCGATCCCGTGCACGGCAAGGCGATCTACGCCGAGCGCTGCGCTGCCTGTCATGGCATCGACGGCGAGGGGAGCAAGAACGCCAAGGGCGAATACGTCTTTCCGCCGCTGTGGGGGCCGGATTCGTTCAACATCGGCGCGGGCATGGCGCGCACCTACACCGCAGCCGGCTTCGTCAAAGGCGCCATGCCGGTGGCCGACAGTCTGCATTCGACAACGGGCGTCGGTCGCATGAGCGATCAGGATGCAGTGGACGTTGCGGATTACTTCTCGCACCAGCCCCGGCCTGATTTCCCTGCGGCCATCTACGACTGGCCCAAGGGCGGCGCGCCCAAAGACGTGCGGTATTGCCTGGTGTCGCTGGGCAACTGCACGCCTGCCGAAATCGCCAAAGCGCCCAAGCCGCCAGGGGGGAAATGATGGTTTGCGAGGGGATGACGGGTGCTCACATCCCCTTGCGCGCCAGATAAATCCCGCTCAGCACCAGCCCGGCGCCGAGCAGTTGACTGGCGGTCAGCGCCTCGCCCAGCAGAATCCAGGCATACACCACCGCCATGGCGGGCTGCACCAGCAGGCCCACGGACGACAGCGCCGGGTTGAGCCGCCGCACCGCGTAGGCGATGACCACCTGGCCGCCGATCTGCACCAGCAGCGCCAGCCCCAGCACCCACACCCAGCCGATGGCCGCA
This sequence comes from Thiomonas sp., assembly GCA_028706735.1. GTDB lineage: Bacteria > Pseudomonadota > Gammaproteobacteria > Burkholderiales > Burkholderiaceae_C > Thiomonas. Next base: position 1,592 of record JAQTVS010000406.1, on the reverse strand, counting down.
GTCGGCCACAGCCGCCCCTCGGCGAGGGCGAAGGGCCAGAGCGCCGCGGCGGCGAGCAGGGTGACCAGGGCCATGAGCGGCGCGGTGGACAGCCTTTGCCGCGCCTGCTGGATGCCCACCTGATACGCCGCATAGAACACGGCGGACACCAGCCCGCTGGCATCGCCCAGCAGCGCCTGGCTGTTGCCGACGTTGGGGCCGATCATCAGCGCCGCGCCGCCCAGTGCTGCGGCCAGCCCGGCGAGAAACACGGGCTGCGGCGCATTGCGGGTGATGACCCAGAAAGCCAGTGTGATGAGCACGGGGGCGAAGTTCGATTCCAGCGTGGCATTGCCCACCGCAGTCCAGGTCACCGCGAGGTGGAAGAACACCAGATCGAGCGCGAACATGGCCGCGGCGAACAAGGCCAGTCCCCAGGTCGGCCAGTGCGCCAGCAGGGCGGGCGGGGCCGGGCGCTGGCTGAACCATTGCGGGGTTTGCGGTGGGGCGGGGCGGGTCGCAGCCGGGGGCGTCTTGCGCTGCAGTTGCCACTGCACCGCAGCCCAGGCCAGCAAAAACGGTGCGGCCACGGCCATGCGCCAGAACGCGCTGGCAAACGGGCCGAGGCTGGCCGTGGTGTCAGCGAGCCGAACAAACACGCCGGCGAGGCCGAGCACAGCGCCGCCAAGGAGGAGAACAAGGAAATCCATAAAAAATCTGCCGGGCTTGGGGACGTGAATCGAAAAAAGGTGCAGGGATGGTCTGTGGCGGCGGATTCGCGGCCCAGCAGACGAAGCGATGGGAAAAAAGCCGATGCCGCAGGATGCCGAACAGCCATTTTTCAGCCCACGATCCTCAAGTCAGACAGCCTACCGAAGCATTGTCGCCGGGCGATTGGGTTTGCGTCATCGCCAGCGTTGCCAGGGAACACTGGGCGCTCGGGCCGTTCGTTCACGCCCGCAAACCTGGCGGCGTGCCGCACCTTGCCTGTTGGGGTTCACGGTGCGGAATTTTTTGGGGCGCTTTGCTCAAGGGGAGATCTTCCCTGAAACTTGCATGACATGAGTATTGAACGCACATACCATGTGACTTTTATGTCAATGCAAACGGCTCGGCATCTGCATCTTTCTGCCCGCATCAATGGCCGGGCCATGCACACCGTCATGCTTTTGACGGACGAGCAGACCATGAAACGAAACGCTAATTGACAACCGTCTGCAGCGCATACCTTGACGCTATCCATGCCCGAATCCCAAGATCCAACCCACCACGTCAGGCCCTTTGTCTACGACACCCTGCATTCCAAGGCTTTGCACTTCACCATTTGCGAAGTGCAAAGCAGCATGCAACTTCGGGACCCCGATGCGCTGGAACTGGAGTACACGCGGATGATGATGGGGTTTCTGTTGTTCATGGCCGAACCCCAAAACGTCACCATGATTGGCCTGGGCGGGGGTTCGCTGGCCAAATTCTGCTATCGCCACCTGCCGCAGACCCGCATCCTGGTGGTTGAGATCAACCCGCATGTCATTGCCTTGCGCGAGGAGTTTCATGTCCCTTCCGACGACGATCGGTTCAGCGTCGTGCGGGCCGCCGGCGCGCAGTATGTGCGC